>NZ_CDLKIE010000093.1:0-6341 GCF_975902315.1 Kaarinaea lacus
CAAAGACAATAATAACCCTGTGGCGAGTCGAGTCTGAATTGATCGCATCAGGATGATCCGCGAAAAATATAACCTTGTCCACGTCGTGTTTCAATCACGTCTTTACCTAGCAGTTGCCGTAAGCGTTTGACGTATACTTCGATAACATTACTGTCTTTATCGGAATCATAGTCATAGACGTGCTCGGTCAACACAGTTTTTGAAAGTATTTTTCCGGGATTCATCATAAAATAGCGTAGCAGACGAAACTCCGTACCTGTTAATTCGTGCTCTGATCCACCGGCATCAATGACATATTGGCGTTCCTCGTCCAGTGTAACATTTCCCTGTTTTAATATACCGCCGGTCTGTTTGTTGGCGCGTTTGATAAGCGCATTGACGCGCGCCAGCAGTTCTTCAGTATGAAACGGCTTACCGAGATAATCGTCTGCACCGGCCTTAAAGCCATCGACGCGTTCGTGCCAGGCGTCGCGTGCGGTAAGAATAATGACAGGTGTATCTATGTTGCTGGCGCGCCAGTTTTCCAGTACTTCGAGCCCTGGTCGTTTTGGCAGACCTAAATCCAGGATTATGGCATCATAAGGTTCTATTTCACCCATGAGCTGACCGTCCACACCATTGTCTGCTAAATCTACGGCAAATCCATGTCGTTCCATTTCCTTTTTTAATAGCGGACCCAGGGAAACATCATCTTCAACGATCAATAACCGCATGATTAATCTTCCCGTTCGTCCGACAATAGCGTTGCATCACTGGCATTAAACTTCATCTCCCAGACCTGGCCGTTACTGTCTGCTATTTCGACCTCATAAATATAAAGGTTACGCTTTTGTTCCAGATCCACTTCAATGACCCTGCCAGGATGTACGCGTTGTGCGGCCTGCAGAATTTGCTCTAGTGACAAAATGATTCCCTGCTGCTTCAGTGCCCTGGCATCATCCTGGTCAATGTCTTTTGCAAATCCCACTAATGGCAAGGCCAGTAAAATCACGACAAACCGCTTAAGTAGCATATTAAACATAGATATAGCCATTCTATTATCAGATACGCGTATCATACATCGGACACGTTAACCCGTCACTAGTCATCCCATTTACCATGGCCGGGAATGCTAATTTGGCGCTCACTAAAATACCCTTTATCGGCGTCCTGATGGCACGCGTTGCAATTACTCAAACTTGCGACATTTTCGTTTTTCGATACCAAACGTTCTGGTAACTCATCGTGTTCATGCTTTATATAATGTAACTCTGTAATACGTTGTGGTGCAGCCGTATCCGGTAGTGAGCGCATTATTTTTTTAGAACGGCGATGGTCTGAATTGCTTGCACTGTTGCTGACCAGGTAATCCAGAATGGCCTCCTCCTTGGCAGGCTTTAATTCCGCATTATCGCCGAAGTGATCATCAAGATTTGACATCATCTTGCGCCAGGATTGCGCCGGCAGCCATCCCGGTTGATAGGCAAAATGGCAGGATCCACATTCCTCTTTGTAAAGCTGGTTAGCAACTGGAGCAACACCAGGCTGTCGCTTCCAGAATTTAAAAAAACCATCATCATCGTCCCCAAAAGAAACGCTAGCTATTGTTAGTAATGGAATCGCCACAATCAATGGAAACCAGTAAGCTCGCTTCATGGTAAATACCTCTTTGTCAGAATTAATACTATTGGCTAAATATATAACTTAAAAAATCACTTTTTTCTTGCAGGCTACACTCCCTGCCAAACGTCCATTTGCAATTACGCTTAAACCATTTTTCAACTTTTCCGGCATCGGTTAACCGCTCACTGTTGATTGAAGGTGCCAGCGGCTGGACAACCTTTCCGGTACGTACGTGTTTTCCTGCTGAACGCAGGTTGTCTGTGTGACAACTTGCACAACTACGATTCTTCTCTCCTTTCTTATCCCGAAACTTTTGTGTCCACAGCATCCTGGCTTTCTCCGCATCAGGTTGTTGTGCACCGCGCTGTTGATATTCAGCAATCAAGTCGTTTACCACCAGAACCGAGCTCTGGGAAGTTGCATGCACAGAGCCAACAACAAATAACAAGCTACCTATAATAAGTGAACGTTTATACTGCATTGTTTTTCTCCGTCAGGTTTAAGTAATATTTTTTCAACGCAAGTGTTTACTCTGCTCGTTTAAATCCGTTAATCATAGATACCACCAGGTTTTCTTTGTGGAGCAGACTCTCAATAACGACACCTGCAATATGCACTGCTACCAGAGTCAATGTGAAGCTTGCTGAAAACTCGTGCACACCTTCCAGTACGTCCTCCCAGAATTCGCCCGCATTTCCCATGGTTGCTGACAGAGGACCGGCTTGCTCGGCAATCCCGTACAAGGCAATTCCCGTCAATACCGTAATAATCAGACTGACAATCATGGCAACAATCATCAAACCACCCGCAGGATTGTGGCCAAGGTAGCGCCTGGCACGCAGTGCCAATGTGTCCTTGATATAACGTATGGCGGTTTTCGGGGTAGTAACAAAATCGGTAAATCGAGCATGCCGGGTGCCTATCAAACCCCAAATAATACGGATGATTAGTGCAACACCGATGGTGTATCCCGCCCAGACATGCAACGATAAAAAGTCATCTTCAGTCAGGTATGCGATAAAGAACGCACTCACCAGGATCCAGTGAAAGCTGCGTACAATGGGGTCCCAAACCCGAGTTAGATTATTCGCCTGTTTCATCAGATTAATCGCCTCTTTCATAATGTTAGGGAAAGTCTAGGACACCAAACTGAATTGACGCTGAAATGTTGATTAAGGGGGTCTTAACCTCTTTGGACGAATACACCTCGATACATCAAAAATGTCGCTATAATTATTTGTATTGCTGCTAAGCGTTAGTGCTACAATTTTACTCAACTGAGACGCATTCAGGCATTTTATGTCGAATTTTCAATTATTAAAGCATTTACACAACCGCATTGGCTTTGGCGCAACGGCCACCGACATCCAGCCGTACCTGGATGTACCCTATGAAATAGTTATCGAGCAATTGTTATCATCAGCAAGCACCGCTACCATCATTCCCCCTCCAGATTGGGTAAATGAACTGCCGCCCAGCAAAAAACTAAGGAAACAACTGTCTCGCGAAGACAAAAAGGCGTTTAGAAAAAAAATACGTGCCCGGCATATACAGTTAAAAACCTGGTGGCTAAATGAAATAGTTGAAACACCCAATCCGTTAGTAGAACGAATGACACTGTTTTGGCACAACCATTTCACTTCCAGCCTTAAAAAAGTGAAATGGCCAAACTTCATGTATCAGCAAAACATGCTGTTTCGCGGTCACTGCATGGGAAATTTCGGTAGACTGCTTCATGCTGTAAGTAGAGATCCTGCGATGCTGATTTACCTGGATAATGTCAGTAACAATAAGGATAAACCCAACGAGAACTTTGCGCGTGAGTTGCTGGAATTATTCACTCTGGGCGAAGGTAACTATACTGAACAAGATGTCCGGGAAGCCGCTCGCTCCTTTACTGGCTGGAAAGTGAGGCGCCAAACTGCCGAGTATCGTTTCGCGCGAAAGAAACACGATTTTGGCTCCAAAACATTTCTGGGAAAAACCGGTAACCTGAATGGCGACGACATTATTAATCTATTACTGGAGCACCCACGAACCGCAACGACCATTGCCGCCAAATTGTGGAAAGAGTTTGTGTCTTTAACACCTAATGATGCAATGATAGATCAACTTGCCGATGTTTTTCGCAGCAATGATTATGAAATTAAACCTGTACTAAAAGCCATTTTCTTGTCCCCGGAATTTATGAACAGCGGCAACTATGGCACCTTAATTAAATCACCCCTGGAATTAACAGTAGGAACCATTCGACAATTGCAAATTCATGTTCATGACCTGGCACCTGTTGCGCGTTATAACAGACGACTGGGCCAGGACATCATGGACCCTCAGACGGTCAAAGGCTGGCCGGGCGGGAAGCGCTGGATAAGTGCAGATACCTTGCTAGCAAGGCAGGCATTTCTACAAAAAATATCTCGCGGGCAGGATATGCATCACATGCAGAAAAGGCGGATGAAAAAAGACAATATGAAGATGGATATCAGGATGTCAGACAGCTTTTTGCTGGAATTGACAGCCAACCAGTTAAACAGTCATATGCTCGAAAAAGTATTGCTGCCTCTTAAAAAGATTAACCCGGTATCCAGCAATGATCTCTATCAATATACCATGCAATTGTTATTGGATCCTGTGTATCAATTAAAGTAACCACTATATGATTCTTTGGCAAATAATATGAATCGTCGCGACTTTATAAAACTGGCTGCTGCTACACCCATAATGTTTTACGCGCCGTGGTCATTATCGAAGACAACCATGCTGGATACTTCCCTGTGGAAGAAAAAGCTACTCCTTATCGAACTAAAAGGCGGTAATGATGGATTAAATACAGTTATCCCATATGCTGACCCACAGTATTATCATTTGCGCCCGACTCTAGCGGTTGCACGAGATCAGATTATACAATTGAACGAACAACTCGGTCTTAATGCATCACTATCGCCTGTTAAAATTATATGGGATTCAAACGAACTGGCGATTGTGCTTGGTGTCGGTTATAAAAATCCCAATTTATCTCATTTCCGTTCTATAGAAATCTGGAACTCAGGATCGGACAGTGATGACTACATTGGCGAAGGTTGGTTAACCCGAACTTTTAAGGGACAATCCGCGTTAGAATCATTAATGGCGCACGGAATCAGCACGGGATTTGATGCGGGACCACTGCAGGGCCAGGATGCGCATAACATCATTATGAACAATCCCAGGCAGTTTTTTAGCCAGGCAAATCAATTGAGGTTGCCTAATGTTACAACTGACAATCCGGCCCTGGCTCACATTCTTCATACGCAACAGAAGATTTATGACTCTGCCCTGGCTTTACAGCAGTACATCCGGAAAATACCTGATATTCAGGAAAAATTTCCCAGGCATAAACTGGGTAAACAATTACAGCTCGCAGCAACTATTATCTTGTCAGATGCTCCGGTCACTACCATAAAAGTGTCATTGGGTGGTTTTGACACTCACAACATCCAACGCCAAAAACATGATCGTTTGTTAAAACAACTGGCACAAAGCCTGGCCGCGCTAAGGAATACACTGGCCGAACATAATCACTGGGAAAATACCCTGGTGATGACCTATTCGGAGTTTGGTCGCCGTGCTGGCGAAAACGGCAGTAAAGGTACCGATCACGGCACCGCTGCTCCCCATTTGCTCTTAGGTGGATCAGTAAAAGGCGGATTCTATGGCAAGCAACCATCGCTGACACAGCTTAACAACAAGAACCTGCTTCACCATGTCGACTATCGGCAATTATATGCCACCATTACCCGGGACTGGTGGACCTTTTCTTCCAGCAATCCGTTTGCCAGTTATGAATCCATTAAATGTATAAAGAGCTAGGTTAGAACGGAAAAGGTCAGGGATTTTGATTTCCCTGACCTCGATATCACAAAACAGACGATGCTATGCCGAAAGAAATTCTTCCAAACACTCCAGTGTACCTTCCCATCCGCCTTTGTGTGCCTCATACAATTCTTCACTAGGCAAGCGCTCGTGCGTCAAAATCAAATCAGTACCACCATTTGCCGCAGACATTTCGA
Source organism: Kaarinaea lacus (assembly GCF_975902315.1). Classification (NCBI taxonomy): domain Bacteria; kingdom Bacillati; phylum Cyanobacteriota; class Cyanophyceae; order Nostocales; family Nodulariaceae; genus Kaarinaea; species Kaarinaea lacus. The sequence goes on from NZ_CDLKIE010000093.1 coordinate 5,652, forward strand.
TAGTTAACAATGTCTCACCCATGTCGGCACCATTTTCGATCCAGTTAAAGGTCATTACGATTTTTTCCGATGCGATGATCTGCACGAACTTGCCTGCGCACACAGAATCCGCCGTGGTATCACCTGCGCAGTCAGCGTCTTCACCAACAGGAATCATACGAATTTGATAATCGCCGTTTTCCCGAAAGTCATACTTTTCAACTTTGCACTTATGGGAATGTGGGCCGAACCATTCGCCTAATGCGTTAGGATCTGACCATGCCTGGAATACCAGTTCAGGATTTGCGTCGTAGTGATGACGAAGAACCAGGGTTTCTGCTGCTGCTTGTGCCGCTACTGTCATTTTTTTTCCTCCTTTGAAATGGTCTTGTCGAGATATTTCCCTAACGACGCCAGCTGTTCAGTCCAGAACTGTTCATAATGCTCGATCCAGCTATGTGCCGACTGCAAGGGCCTGGGATTTATGGTAAAACGATGTATGCGTCCGTCCTTGTGTCGCTCAATCAGTTTCGCCTGTTCTAACACTCGTAAATGCTTCGACACTGCCGGTAGTGATATACCAAAAGGCTCCGCTAATTCAGTTACTTGCGCCTCTCCCTTCGCTAAACGAGCAAGAATGGCCCGCCGCGTGGGATCTGAAAGCGCACCAAAAGTGCTGTTCAATGAATCATTATTATATTTAACCATATG
>NZ_CDLKIE010000094.1:0-5398 GCF_975902315.1 Kaarinaea lacus
ACCCAGCTGATTATGGATGTCGATAATCCACCTTGCCTCGATCAACTGCGTGAATCCTCGGTGCATCGCAAGACAGGCTATTTACGCGGTATGCCCGAACAGTTGCCGTTTGCGTCGGATAGCCTCGATGTGTTTCTGTTGTCGCACACGCTGGAATTTACTTATGAGCCTCACCAGGTGTTACGTGAAGTCGATCGTACTTTGATTCCGGAAGGTCACGTTGTCATCCTGGGTTTTAATCCATGGGGTTGGTGGATATGGTGGCGCATGATATTAAGTTGGCGAGGCAAACCACCCTGGTGCGGGCGTTTTATTCGTCTTAATCGGTTGAAGGATTGGTTGCGTTTACTGGGATTTGATATTGTCGAGGTTCACGGTTACTTTTATCGACCACCCTTTTCCAGTAAACGCATAATGGACAAGTTAAAATTTCTGGACCGCATTGGACACCGTTTCTGGCCGTTTTTCAGTGGTGCTTACCTGGTGGTTGCTAAGAAACGCGTTGCCACATTTACACCGATCAAGCCTCGCTGGCGCCCACGCAGGAGTCGATTAGCAACGCCGGAATTAGCCGGTAATTCTTCGTCGGTTAGCAACCGGGAAAACGGAAACAAAGATGAGTAAGAATATCGTAGAAATTTTTACCGATGGCGCTTGCCGAGGCAATCCTGGCCCCGGCGGTTGGGGAGTGGTCCTGCGTTATAATGGCACCGAAAAAACTTTGTACGGTTCGGAAGATAACACTACAAATAATCGCATGGAATTAATGGCGGCCATTACGGCATTGGAGTCTTTGAAAAGGCCCTGCAAGGTCAGTTTAACCACGGATTCCAAGTATGTACGCGATGGAATTTCTGAGTGGATTAACAACTGGAAAAAGCGCGGCTGGAAAACAGCCAGTAAGTCGCCGGTAAAAAATGCTGAGCTTTGGCAACGATTAGATAAAGCACGGGAAAAACACGATGTCGACTGGCACTGGGTGAAGGGTCATGCCGGGCACCCAGGTAATGAGCTGGCCGACCAGTTGGCCAACCAGGCGATCGATGAAATGATGTTGAGTAAATAGACGAGCAATTTAATAAATATACTGACTTGATAATAAGCCGGAGAATCTATGAGGCAAATCGTACTTGATACCGAAACAACAGGCCTGGAACCGACTCAGGGTCATCGTATTATTGAAATCGGATGCGTGGAGTTAATCAACCGGCAACTGACGGGTAATCACTATCATCAATACATCAATCCCGATCGTGAGGTGGAAGAAGGTGCCATCGAGGTCCACGGTATTAGCAATGAATTTCTGGCCGACAAGCCCCGGTTTGAAGCAGTGGTGGATGATTTTATTGATTTTATCAAAGGGGCGGAATTGATCATCCATAATGCTTCCTTTGACGTAGGGTTTATTAATCACGAATTTAATTTGTTGAATAGTGGCTATCCGGCAGTGGATTCCATCTGTAGCGTGCTGGATACGCTGGGCATGGCGAGACAAAAGCATCCCGGTCAAAAGAATAGCCTGGATGCATTGTGTAAACGATATGAAGTAGACAACACTCATCGCGAGTTGCACGGCGCCTTGCTGGATGCGGAAATTCTTGCCGATGTGTATTTACGTATGACAGGTGGCCAGGTCACGCTTTTGCTGGGCGATCAGGATGCGAGTGGCGCAGCGGTGGCGCAAACTATCCGTCGTTTATCGGCTGATCGACCACCATTAACGGTGATAAAAGCGGATGATCAGGAAATGGCGGCACATGAACAACGTTTGCAAGCTATTAATGATGCCAGTAAGGGCAGGTGTGTCTGGTTGAAAGAAGAGGTTGATACAGTAGCTTCAGAGTGAAGCATGGTGGTGGTCAACAGAATAAACTAAACCACCTGATTGACATTCGCACGCAATCCCCATTGCGATTTAAAAAACCACTTGGAAAGATCTTCTGCACTGCACGGTTCGCACATATAGTGCCCCTGTGCCAAATTGCAGCCCAGTATAATGAGTTTTTCCATCGTTTTTTCGTTTTCAACACCTTCGGCCGTAACGTTAAGCCCCATATTGTGACCGAGGTCGATCGTGGAATGTACAATGACTTCGTCACTACTATCGAGCACCATATCGATTACAAATGATTTGTCGATTTTGATTTCGTTGACGGGTAATTTTTTTAAATACGCCAGCGAGGAATAGCCGGTGCCGAAATCATCAACAGCTATTCTTACTCCCATAGCATGAATTTTAGTGAGCATTTCCATGGCGTGATGTGGATCAGCCATTACCACGCTTTCGGTTAATTCTACGGACAGGTAGGACGCGTCCAAACCGGAGGTTCGCAACGCGGTGCGTACAGTGTCTAATATGCTGGAATCTTCCAGGCTGCGCGCGGACAGGTTAACTGCGATGCCAATTTTTAACTTGTTCTTGTGCCATTCAGCGCATTGTTTGGTCGCGGTTTCAATAGCCCAACGCGTCAGGGGATGAATAAAACCTGAGTGTTCTGCCAGTGGTATAAATTCTTCGGGTGGAATATTGCCGCGCTTCTTATGTTTCCAGCGCAACAGCGCTTCTACAGCGACAGTCGTTCCAGTTTTAAGGTCGATTTTTGGTTGATAGTACAGTTCCAGATCACCATTGTTTAACGCATCATAAAGATCTGTTTCAAGGTTGAGTTGAATGATGTTATGACGGTCAAGGTCGGGTGCATAAAAGGTGAATCCGTGTCGGTTCTTCTTTGCGTGGTACATGGCAACGTCAGCGCGTTGCATAAGCTGATTGATATCCTCACCATCATAAGGACAGTGAACCAGACCTATGCTACAGCTGATGGATAAATTGTGCTGCCCGACTATGATTGGATGATTAAGAGATTTTAATATTTTGTCTGCCACGATAGTACCGGCGTGTTTGCCTTCTTCAGACGGCAGTATCGCGGCGAACTCATCGCCACCCAGGCGTGCAATGGTATCCGAAGACCGAACGGCATGTTGCAGGCGATGCCCAACTTCCTGCAACAACTGATCACCGATGTGGTGGCCCAGGGTATCGTTGATATATTTGAATCGATCCAGATCCAGCATTAGTAAAAAGAAAGGCGTCTGATTAACACGGACACGATTGGCAAACTGCTCAAGTCGTTCATAAAAGAATGCGCGGTTGGGGAGGCCGGTCAGCGAATCAGTAAAAGCCATGTTCTCCAACGTGTTGTATAACACGTTGAGTTCGCCTGCCATATCATTAAACCCGTCTGCGAGCTCAGTGATCTCCGTGTTTCCAGTGACAGAAACCTGTTCGCCTAAGTGGGACTTATCCTTGCGTACCCGGTGCAGCTGTTGAGTTAAAGTACTAATAGGGTTTAGCGCTGTTTTTTGCAACAAAAGAAGCGAAAGCAATGCGGTGATTAATGTCGCCAATGCCGCAGCAGCAATGATAATAAGCCGTGTCTGTCCCAGTTTTTCATAGAGAGCGTCTACGTCGGAGGCGAATTGCAGATAAAACACCGGGTTTTGCCGGGTATCGTTCAGGGCGTAATTGGTGATCAGGAATTTTCTTTCGCTGTCGCGAGCAGGCCAGTTATCCGATTCATACACAATTTGACCGCTGTCCAGTTTAATGGTCACAGGCATATTCAGATGTTTTTCCGCGCTGCTTAAATTCAGCGTTGGATCGACAGCGATGAGCAAATAGCCCTTCAGCCTGATGCCACCTATAGGAACCAGAACGGCAACAACAGGCGTGCCTCTGGCCATGCAAAGCTCGGATGCAATTTTGAGGCGAGTTGCGCCTTTACGCTCACGGGCGTGATCTAACAGGTCAGGGCAGGGTACACTGGTTGGCCCAAGTCTGTCCGAACCTTCGGATGAATAACCGGTAACTTCAAAATGAGTATCAAAGGCAATAAGTTTTTGCAGTTTGATGATGGTCAGGGTAACAAAGAAGCGGTGGAACTGTTCGTTGAGCTGGTTTTGTATTTCGCCAGCATCACTCTGGGCCAGGGCTTTCCGGAATCGCGCGTTTGATTGAACCGTCAATCCCAGTTCCGATGTTTTTTTTACAACATCTTTTAAAATGTCATCGACTTTAATATGAACAAGTTCTTCAAAAGCTTTGCGTTGATTTTCCAGGGCGAGATGACGGTAGATTTCACCTGTGATAATGGCCAGGGCCACACCAAGTAGCCCCATAACTAAAACGGTAAATCCAAGGCTGGTACGAATAGATGATCGGCGCAGGGGCATTGTTTTTGTTTTTTTACAGAATCAATTGTCGATCATTCTTGCAGGTAGGGATAACCTTTAGCGAGCCATTCTTCGAATCCGCCACGAAACCAGTAAATATTATTGTAGCCACAGCTTAATGCAATTTTTACGGCCTTGGCGCTGCGCCCGCATTTTATACCATTACAATAAAATAAGGCGGCTGATTTTTTGCTGGGGATACTGCTGGCCAGGGTTTTACAGTTAGTTTCAACGTCCGGTAAGCTTATTGATCCTTCGACATAGCCTTGCTTTCGATCGCCGGGGATGCGTGAGTCGATGACGATTAATTCAGGTACAGAATCGACTAATTCAATAAATCCTTCTGCAGATACCTTGGTGGTACCATCAATTGTTTCAGGCGATTTGTCTGCAAGTGCTGTAAATGGTGTGGATACTACAAGCGCCAAAAGTAGCACCTGATATAGTGTGTGAAAATTCAGGGTCATTTTTTGTAACCTCCCGCGTTGGAGATTTCTAATAAAATCAAGGAGTAAGTCAATTGCGATCTCGTAAATAACGGATCACCTAAGAAGTCGTAACGGCCGAAATTATCGAAAACTTTAGATGTCCACGAGAATAGGAAAGCATACAGGTGCGTAAAGATAACCTTTAACTCATAAGGTTTCAACGTGGTCTGCCACGAATTTTACATGCTAGTGGAAAACGGGTTATTAGTAATATTTATCAAGCGCCGATTTTTCCTGGTCTCTCAATTGAGGTCATTGACCAGGTGGGCCGGTTAAAACCATTATATTTAGTGTGGTTAAAACAATGCGCTATTTAACCAGAGGTGGACATAGATACTGGCGACATAACCCAGGGCGATAATGGGTGTCCATTTTAAATGGCCAAAGAAGGTATACATCCCTTTTGCCTGTCCCATGAGTGCAACGCCAGCGGCGGAGCCGATTGATAGCATGCTACCACCAACCCCGGCAGTTAATGTTACCAGCAGCCATTGACCCTGCGACATGTCCGGACCCATGCTCAGCACTGCAAACATGACAGGTATGTTATCAACGATGGCTGAGAGGATGCCTACCATCACGTTTGCTGATGTGGCTCCCCATTCTACATACATAACCTGTGATGCCAGAGAAAGGTAGCCAATAAAACCCAATCCGCCAACGCAGAGCACAACGCC
>NZ_CDLKIE010000095.1:0-6923 GCF_975902315.1 Kaarinaea lacus
ATGAACCCAGTGTGGAAGACACTATCGCCATTTTACGTGGCCTGAAAGAAAAATACGAAGTTCACCATGGTGTCGACATAACCGATCCGGCCATTGTCTCGGCTGCAACACTGTCTCAACGCTACATTACTGATCGACAGCTGCCGGATAAAGCCATTGATCTGGTGGATGAAGCTGCCAGTCGAATTCGCATGGAAATCGATTCCAAGCCGGAAGAGATGGATCGACTGGATCGTCGCCTGGTGCAGTTAAAAATAGAACGTGAAGCGCTGAAAAAGGAAAGCGATGAGGCTTCCAGGCGTCGCCTGCAGGATTTGCAGGAAGAAATTAACAAGCTTGAAAAGGAATACGCTGACTATGAAGAAATCTGGAAAGCAGAAAAAGCTGCCGTACAGGGCTCGCAACATGTCAAAGAACAACTGGATCAAGCGCGTATGGAAATGGAAACCGCCAATCGTGCAGGTGATCTGGCGCGTATGTCAGAGCTGCAATACGGTCGTATTCCAGAGCTGGAGAAACAATTAGCAGCGGCATCTGAAGCTGAAAAAGCGGATATGCAGTTATTGCGTAATAAAGTGACCGAAGAAGAAATTGCCGAAGTGGTTTCCAAATGGACGGGTATACCGGTGTCCAAAATGCTGGAAGGCGAGCGGGAAAAATTATTGCGCATGGAAGAAGAACTGGGTAAACGTGTGGTTGGGCAGCAGGAAGCTGTCACTGCTGTAGCCAATGCCATTCGACGTTCAAGAGCAGGCTTGTCCGATCCAAACCGGCCCAATGGTTCGTTTCTGTTTTTGGGTCCTACCGGTGTGGGTAAAACCGAATTAACCAAGGCGCTGGCAGAATTTTTATTTGATACCGAAGACGCCATGGTACGTATTGATATGTCGGAGTTCATGGAAAAACATTCGGTCGCGCGATTAATCGGTGCGCCTCCCGGTTATGTTGGCTATGAAGAGGGTGGCTATTTAACCGAGGCAGTACGACGCAAGCCTTACTCGGTAATTTTGCTGGACGAGGTGGAAAAAGCGCATCCTGATGTATTTAACGTGCTGCTACAGGTGCTTGATGATGGCCGATTAACGGATGGTCATGGCCGCACGGTGGATTTCCGCAATACGGTTATCGTGATGACCTCCAATCTTGGTTCGCAAATTATCCAGGAACTGTCGGGTGAAGAACATTACCAGGACATGAAGAAGGCTGTTATGGAGGTGGTGTCACAGCAATTCCGTCCTGAGTTTATTAATCGAATCGATGAGACGGTGGTGTTTCATCCCCTGGGCAAGGATCAGATTCGCGCCATTACTCAAATTCAAATGGTGTATCTGAAACAACGTTTGGCAGAGCGCGATATTCAATTACAAATTTCCGATGCAGCACTGGATAAACTGGGGGAAGCAGGATTTGATCCGGTTTATGGTGCCCGTCCGCTAAAACGGGCTATTCAGAATAGTATTGAAAATGAACTGGCGCAGGAAATCCTGTCTGGAAAGTTTTCGCCCGGCGATATTATCGACGTCACTTTAGAAGGTGATCACCTCGCGTTTGAAAAGAAAACCGGCCAAAGCGAATCGGTAGCTTAGGCTAATCAATCAAGTAAGTCGCAATCTATCACCCCATGATTTCTGGATGGACCGGCAGGGAAATCCAAAATCATGGGGCGCAAAATGATGAATTTACAACCAGCAGTGTCCAGCACTGTCCCCACCAGCGACTTTAATACGTTAATTTTCCCTAAATCGATAATTTGTTTATTTTTTGTCTATATTTATGGCAAGCGCCCTAATAATTCAGCGCGATTGTCCGTTATCATAATTAGAGTATAGCGAATACTCATTTCTGATATATTAATCGTATGTGGAAACAACAAGTCAGTGCTGGACTGGTTGTCGGATTTACCGTAACCCTCTTACTAATGGTGATTATTTTTGCCGTTGGTCTTACCAGTATGTCTGCTATTCAGACACGCCTCAAAAGTATTGCCGAAAATCATAATGTTAAAACAGAGCTGGTAACCGCCATGCGTTATGCCGCCCGTGAACGCATGTTGGGCTTATATCGCATGCTGTTGCTGGACGACCCTTTTGAGCGCGATGACGAATACATGCTGTTCAATAGATTTGCGCTGGAATTTACTACTGCTCGACAACAATTGCAGAGCATGCAACTGAGTAAACAGGAGCATCAAGCACTCCTGGATCAGGGAAAGTTAACGGTAGATGCCGTTCAACTGCAGGAGCGAGTGATTGACTTCGCCTATAAAGACGAAATAGCACAAGCAAAGCAATTGTTGTATGACAAAACCATGGAAGCTCAGGAAAAGGTTTTCGGTAAACTAAATGAGCTGATGGAGATTCAACGGATAGAAACCAGGAAGGCTGTTGAGCAATCAACACTGGAATATAATCGTGCTCGAAACCTGATGTATATATTTGGTGCGGCGGCGTTAGTCATTGGAATTATCGTTGCGCTGGTTGTGATCCGCCGAACAGCAAGTAATGAAGCGACACTCTTCCGGCAAAAAGAAAGAGTGCAAGTTACGCTAAATTCTATTGGTGATGGCGTCATTACTACCGATGCAAACGGAAACGTTGACTATGTAAACCATGTGGCTAGTCAACTTACAGGCGTCAGCAATGCAAATGCGAAAGGTAAGAGTTTATTTGATGTGCTCACACTCGTTAATGACGAAGGATTTCCTCCCTCGACAAATCCGGTGCTGAAAGCAATTAACGAGCAGCGCATTGTTGATAACTATGAGCCAATGACCCTGGTGCGGGAAGATGGCGATCACTATGCTGTTGAACTGACTGCGTCACCTATCCAGGATTATGATCAAAGTATTATTGGCGCAGTTCTGGTATTTCGAAACATGACAGCGATTCGAGATATGGCGAATCAGATGGCCTATCAGGCCGCTCATGATTCTTTGACGGGATTAATCAATCGAGATGAGTTTGAAAGACGTCTTAGCGAAGCAATTAATGTTGCGCGGAACAATCAGGAAGAACATGTTTTATGCTACATGGATCTGGATCAGTTTAAAGTTGTTAACGATACTTGCGGGCATATTGCGGGCGATGAGTTACTCAAACAATTAACTGTTTTATTACATCGAAAAATCAGAAAGTCCGATACCCTGGCGCGCCTGGGAGGAGATGAGTTTGGTATTTTATTTCTGGACTGTAAGTTGGGTAAGGCCAGGCAAATTATCGATGTACTACGCAACACAATAAATGAGTTCCGGTTTGTATGGGGAGATAAGTCGTTTGAGGTTGGTGTCAGCCTGGGCGTGGTTGCTATAAACCATGAAACTGGTGGGCTCACCGATGTAATGAGTGCTGCCGATTCCGCCTGTTTTGTTGCTAAAGACCTGGGTCGCAATCGTATTCATATCTATCAGCCAGATGACAAATTGCTCAGTGAGCGAAGAGGCGAAATGCAGTGGTTGCCACGTATAAGGCAGGCATTGGAGAAGGATCAATTCCAGCTATTTTTCCAGAAGTTTGTATCGGTTGAATCATCACCCGGGGAATATAATATTGAATTACTGGTGCGTATGATTAGCGACAATGGAGAGATCATACCACCTATGGCTTTTTTACCGGCGGCAGAGCGTTACGATTTAATGCCTGCTATAGATCGTTGGGTGGTGAGTAATGCGTTTATGCATTTACAACAGTATCAAATTAATAATCCTGGCGCTAATTTCATGTGGACGGTTAATATTTCCGGGCAATCACTTGGGGATGAACAGTTTCTGGATTTTGTCATAGAAAAAAGACTTGAGCATGGTGTTGATGCAGAGCGAATTTGTTTTGAAATTACCGAGACTGCTGCCGTGGCAAATTTAACAGAAGCTACTCATTTAATTACTGCGCTTAAAGAAGAAGGATTTAGGTTTGCGCTGGATGATTTTGGCAGCGGATTGAGCTCATTTAATTATCTTAAGCACCTGCCGGTAGATTATCTAAAGATTGACGGAAGTTTCGTTAAGGATCTGATGGATGATCCTATAGATTATGCTATGGTGGAGTCTATTAATCAGATTGGTCATATCCTGAAGCTTAAAACAATCGCGGAATTTGTTGAAAATCATGAAACGCTAAAAATTCTAAAAGAGTTGAAGGTTGACTATGCGCAGGGATATGCGATTCATAAGCCTGAACTGTTAACCTTCGAAAGTAAACTGGCGGCCCAATCATAATTCCGAAACTGCATGACGTTTGTCATCTGACCTAAACTGAAAATCAACAATGTAAAATTGCGATTTGTAAGTATCTGATATTCGTACTAAGCTTGTTACTGTCAACAAGACTGAAATTTTAAGCTAAAGGGATAATAATGAGTAAAAAACATCTTAGTATAGTTTTGCTGGTAATAGGAGTTGCTTTGATCGCCTGGGGATTTCAGGTTTCAGAAGAAGTGGGATCACAGCTCAGCAGTACCTTTTCTGGGCGGCCAACTGATGAGACCCTGATATTTTACATAGTCGGTGGCATTGCTGCTGCAATTGGCCTGGTAGGTCTGATCAAGAAATAATAATGACAAATAAACTGTCGTAACAGTAGCGGAATACAGCTTGTAAAGGTTTCAGTTAGTCAGACGTGACTTGAAAAACTTCTCTTTGCTGTATCGGTATCTGAATACCCACTTCATCAAATTTGTTTTTAATGCGCCGTAACATTTCACGCCTGATGGGCCACATTTTGTCGGCCTGTGTTTTAATCATAAACTTAATCGTTACCGCCGCATTGCCAAACTCATTCACCCCTAACATTACCGGGTCAGACAGAATATAGTCTCTGTAATCAGGGTCTTCTTGCAACTGTTTCGCCAGTTCCATTAATAGTGTCATGACTTCATCCACATTTTCTTTGTATGACACATTGATATCGAAGACTGCTTGAGCCCACTCATAGGTGCGATTGGTGACTTGCTTGATTTCACCGTTGGGAATGAAATGGACTCTACCTTCAATATCACGAAGCACGGTAGCGCGCATGTTAACGCGTTCTACCACGCCGGTGACATTTCCAACCGTCACTACGTCTCCAAGTTCATATTGGTCCTCCATCAGAATCATAATGCCGCTGAAATAATCACGCATCAGGTTCTGGGCGCCAAAGGCAAACGCCAGACCAATAATCGCGGCACCACCAAGAATAGTCTTAATATCCACGCCAGCTTCTTCCAATACTAAAAATGTACCGCCGACATAGATTAGCAATCTTAGAACTGCATCCATGCTAAGTGCTATGGTTTCAGCTCTGTTGACGCGGCCTTCTATTGAGCCTCGTCCTTTCCTGGAAACGGCTCTAGCAACACGTTTTACTGAAACCCTGCTAATGAACAACAGTAAAATCATGAGTGCGATTACTAGTAACACCCGCGGTCCACGCGTCATGACCCATTGAGCGATATTGTGAGGATGAAGTGGGCTTTGTAACCAAACGTTCTTTTGCCGTGCCGTCTCCGCTGCCTGGCGTTTTTCTTCCGCGGTTTCTACAGCTTGTAGTTGACCCGCTTGAACTTCAGTTAATTGTTGATGTAACTGGTTTAACAGGACGCTGCGGGCCACGATGTCATTTTGTACTCTACGTAATTCTTTACGAATGTCTGGTATGTCTTTTTGTAATTGTTTTATGTCCTCCTGCTTGCCTTCCTGGCGCGCCTTGTCAAGCTTTCCATCAAGGGTGCTCAGGTAGTTTTCTATATTGCTGCGAGACTGGATTTCGTTATCCAATAATTGTTGTTCACGACGAATTTGATTTTCTAGTGCTTTTTTCCGTTCAACATAATCAACAACGATTTGCTCTGCCTGTTTGGCTTCGGCACGCTTTTCCTGTTCCTCCTTTTGCGCTTCGATTTGTTCTGGTGTGGCGAGTGCCTCGACTTCTTCTTCCTTTTCTGGTGCAGTCTCAGCCGGTGTTGACGGAATAGGTAAAGGAGTCTTTATAGCAGGTGTAATATCTTCTGCTGGTCGCCCAGGAATAGTTTGTACTTTCTCTGTCTGGCCAGTATCTTCAACTGTTATTTTTCCCTTCAATCCATCGAGAAGGTTCTTATCATTGAGTCTTTTTTCCTCGAGGCCTTTAATTTGTTCTTGAAGCGTTTTTTGTGCCTTTAAGTTCAAATTGGCCTGGGTATTAAACAATTCATATTCTCTGGATAGACTTTCAATATCCTGTTTCAAATCCTGAGCGGTCGGGCCTTTCTGATCTGCCTGCTCGGCCAGCTGTTGTTCCTTTTCCGCTTTTTGTTTGCCTAGATTTTTCAGTCCGTCGGATATGCGTGTGAACGTTTTTTGTTTTATCTCCAGTTCTTTTTTTAATTCCTGAATTCTTTTTCCATCTGCCTCAATATTGGCTTCTATTTTCAGTATTTGCTCCGCATTGGAAAGGCCTTCGGTTTTTTCCTGTTTGGCCTGGTCTGAGGAAGTTTCAGTGCTTTGATTGTTTTGCGTAGCAGCATCGGGTGCTGCTACAAGCGATGCGGGGTGCATAGCCAAAACAATACCAAATAAGGCTAAGTAAGATTTGAATTTCGGTAATTTCATATTGGCCTAATATATTGAATATCTAGGCAAAATATAATCGATCCAGGATTGGATGTCGATATTCCGTGTCCATTGCCGAATGAGCTGGGTCAACGAAATGGATATTACTAAGAGTCTGTTTCTGTAATCATATAAAGGCTGGTTTTTGCTTTTTTATGGTGATAAGGGAAGGGTTAATATCTCAGTTATCTGCCAGCAGCTTGTTAATAACGTTCTCAATATCCCTGTAATTACCTTCACCGATAAAGCGATAACGAATGTTACCCTGCTTGTCGACAATATACATGGCAGGCCAGTAGCGATTGGAGAAACGACGCCAAATATGAAAATCGTTGTCGATGGCGACAGGGTATGTAATGTC
>NZ_CDLKIE010000096.1:0-8663 GCF_975902315.1 Kaarinaea lacus
CGATCGCATTAAACAGTAAGCATGCGGAAAGGCTCGGTATCGATTATCGGGCTAACGGTACACCAACGGTGGTGGCAACAGCGTCTGGAAAATCTCCTGCACATATTGTTACTCTGGATACGGTTAGCGTCGGCGAGATTCAGTTATACAATGTTGAGGCTGTGGTAATGCAAGGAGATTTTCCTTCTGAAGCCTTATTAGGCATGACATTTTTAGGAAATTTGGAAATACATAGAGAAGGTCAACTGATGAAAATAAAAAAGAAGTGGTGATACAAAAAGCAATAAACAATTTTAAACATAGCTTGCTCTTTATTTAGCCTGCTGATCTTAGTTGGTTGTTCATATTAAGTCCTGAATTCCGATTCTACGCGGGTGTTTCGATGGTTGTTAAGCAATGATAATTCGCAATTATTTAAGCATTTATGTGGCTGAAAGAGCATTAACACTTAACAGATTTGCTCCGATAAATAGCTATAGGAGTCCACCTCAATAAGAATTAAGCAATGGCAAACAAGTTAATGGACATGAAGACAAGTAATTTCAGCAGCAAATTTGAGACTGGTTTTAGTTTGCTTGAAATAACGATTGTGCTTGTTGTATTAATTCTGTTATCTATGGTGGCTATTCCTGTTTATCATGTCAGTGTATTGAAAGAAAAGCGTTCGGATGGAGTATTGGCCTTAACCAATGCTTCGGCCAGAATGGAACAGCTTTATCTGGATACTAAAAAATATTCAAATAATATTACAGACCTTGGTTATGCCTCCGATCCTGCACTATCTATTGATGGTCACTATGAAATAAGTGTATTGCCAGAGACGATGGATTGCCCCATTGCCACGTGCTATGTATTGAGAGCGAATGCTGTTGATAGTCAAAAGCAAGATAGTGACTGCAATCCAATTACATTAAGTTCCTCAGGTGAAAGAGCGCCATCCAATTGCTGGTAGGTAGTAGCTGTTTTTAAGCAGCTTGCAAATTCTGTGTGAGCCAATGATTCCCTTCAGATGCTATTTCGATATCTATTCAGTCTTTTTGCTCCAGCCCGATCAATAAATAATCAATAATAACTTTTTGATAATATTTGTATATATTGGCTAAAATTAACAAAATTAGCCCATGTGATACGAAACATGAATTTAAATTAATGATCGGACTAGTCGGAATGAGCTACATAAAGCGATTGAACAGTCATCGAATATTTTGGGTAATTCTGTGGTGTGTTATTTTTACTACAGATGCGACAGCAAAACAGGACATTGCGATACCCGAACCTTTAAAAACCTGGCAAGACTGGGTGCTGCATGATGTCAAAGACTATGACTGCCCATTTCTCTATTCCAATGCCCAAAAACGTTTTTGTGTCTGGCCTACGCAGGCTACATTAACGTTGAATCAGTCCGACGGAAAGTTTGAGCAGCATTGGCGAGTCTACAAAAAGAGCAGGGTAAGATTACCGGGTAGTGTTAAATACTGGCCAAAGTCTGTGATGATTGGCAATAAGAAAGCCATCGTTACCCAGGACAAAGGTTTTCCGGTTGTTACGCTGGAGCCAGGTAGTGCAAAAATTACCGGGCGATTTGAATGGGAACAACTTCCGGAATCCCTGTCCATTGATAACCGAACCGGGATTATTAAATTATCAGTGAATGGTAATTCTGTTGCCAATCCTCATATCGACAATGAAGGACGCCTGTGGCTCTCCGGTAGTAAATTTGCATCGTCTGATGCGGTAGAAGAAGATGACGTATTAACGATTAACATTTATCGGCGTCTTATCGATGAAGTGCCGTTTGTCGTTGTAACACGCCTGGATATCAACGTTTCCGGTGATCAGCGCGAATTATTGCTGGAAAAAGTTTTGATAGAAAATACCATACCCACTGATTTACGCAGCCAGTTGCCGGCGCGACTGGAGCCCAATGGTGACTTGCGTATGCAGGTCAGGCCAGGCCGCTGGAGTATTATCATCAAGTCACGGTTCGTAAATGCTGTAAACACACTTAGAATGCCAGCATCATCAGCGCCGCTGCCTGTACAGGAAATCTGGGTGTTCGATGCGCGCAGTCATTTACGCGTAGTGGAAATAGATGGCGTAACGCCAATGGATCCACGACAAACCAATTTACCCAATGAATGGAAGTCATTGCCTGCCTATCTTGTTAAACCGGAAAACCGTTTTGAATTACGTGAAGTACGCCGAGGTAATCCGGAACCTGAACCGAACCAACTGGAATTAAAGCGTACCTTGTGGCTGGATTTTGATGGCAGTGGTTATACCGTTAAAGACAGAATCAGCGGTACCATGCGCCGCGGTTGGCGACTGGATGCCAGCGAAGAACTGGAGCTGGGCCGTGTAACTGTAAATGGCCAACCACAACTTATTACGACGTTGGAGGGATCGAATATTAAAGGCGTGGAAGTCAGGCAGGGTGAACTGCAACTGGAGGCTGATTCACGTTACGAACTATCCCGGCACGATCTTCCAGTAGGCGGATGGCTTGAAGATTTTCAGAAAATAGAAACCGTATTGAACCTGCCACCCGGATGGCGTCTGTTTTCCGCCGATGGCGTTGATAACACGCCCAATACCTGGCTGCAAAGCTGGACCTTGCTGGATTTATTCATGGTGTTGATTTTATCCATGGCGGTATTTCGTTTGTGGAGCTGGTATTGGGGGATTATTGCACTAGTCACGTTTACCATGATATGGCATGAACCCAGTGATGCGCCACGTTATGTCTGGATAAATGTGTTGGTCGCCATAGCCTTGTTGCGCGTGGTTCCGCATACAACACTGCGGAAATTTGTGATGGCTTATCGCAATTTAAGTTTACTGGCATTAATTATCATCACAGTACCATTTATGGTAGATGAAGTACGCAATGGTATATATCCACAATTGGAAAAACCACAACAACGTTTTTTTCGTCAACCTGAGTTGTTGCAACGGCCCACCATGGAAATGCGGGATGAGGCTAAAAAATTATTGGCGCCACCCAGTTCGGCGGTTATGAGCAGGATGGCGAAACCCGCAGAAAAAATAATTCAGCGCGAGAAAGAAGATAAACTGGCAATGCTGGTTGATCCCAATGCGACATTGCAGACTGGACCAGGATTACCTGATTGGAACTGGCGCAAGGTTTACCTGTCGTGGAGCGGCCCCAGTGACCAGCAGCAACGAACACAACTGATACTGGTATCACCAACCACCAATATGGTGTTAAATTTCCTGCGAGTGTGGTTTTTGTTTATTTTGTTGATGCTGGTTTTTGAATTTAGACTTAATAAAACTACCGTGCAGAAAGCCGCCAAAGCCAGCGTGATATTTTCTCTCTTCTTTTCTGCCGCCTTGCTCACGCCGACCGAGGATGCCTACGCGGCATTTCCCGATGACAAACTGCTTAATGAGTTAAAGCAACGTTTAATCAGGGCACCAGATTGTTTACCTGCTTGTGCGGCAGTGGCCAATCTGGATATCAATATAGAAAGTACCCGTTTAAACCTGGTCAGTACTGTTCATGCGCATCAGCCAGTGGCTTTGCCATTACCTGCGCACGCTGATCAGTGGTTACCGGGCAAGATTTTAATGGATGAAAAGGTAGTACGCTCATTGTATCGCAGCAGTGATGGTGTACTGTGGATAGCGGTAGCACCGGGAATTCACACTATTCGATTATCCGGTAATGTGCCCGTCAGGAGTTACTTTCAATTGCCGCTGCAATTAAAACCGCATCATGTAACCGTTAAAACCAAAGGCTGGACGGTGGATGGTGTCAGCGTAAATGGCGTTCCGGACAGTCAGATCCAGTTTTCCCGTATTCAGAAAGCGTTGCAGCACAAAAAATTTACCCAGTTGCAATCCGGCCCATTGCCACCCTTTGTACGCGTAGAGCGAACACTTAAGTTGGGCCTGGAGTGGCAAATTGTTACCTCCGTATATCGCGTCAGTACTTCCAGGGTACCGATCGTATTTGAATTGCCCCTGGTGAGTGGGGAGGCGGTTTTGGATGACAACATAACAGTTAAGGATGGAAAAGCCCTGGTAAGCCTCAGTAGTAAACAAAACCGATTATCCTGGACTTCGCAATTGAGCCAGCAATCCGAGTTACAGCTTAGCGCGGAAAAAACATCCGACTGGATTGAAGTGTGGCGTCTGGATGTTAGTCCGATCTGGCATGTCACGACCGATGGCATTCCCGTCATTCATCACCAGGGAAGTGATAAAAACCTGATGCCGGAATGGCATCCTTATCCTGGCGAACTCATTAATATAACGGTAACAAGACCGCCGGCAGTTACTGGTAAGTCGTTGACCATTGATCGGAGTAACTTGCATATCGTACCCGGGAGCAGGGTGACCGATACTACGCTCACTTTTAGCGTGCGCAGTAGCCAGGGTGCGCAGCATACTCTCATGTTGCCTACTGATGCCACACTGGACGCGGTATATATTGATAATGTAATCCAGCCCATTCGGCAGGAAGGCCGTCGTGTCACACTGCCAATTGATCCCGGAGAGCATCACTTCAAGATTGACTGGAGACTGGCAGCCGGTGTTTCTAATTACTATATCAGCCAGGACGTTGATATCGGCCTGGATAGCGTCAATAACAACATACAGCTCAGGTTGCCGGAGGATCGCTGGGTGTTGCTCACTGCAGGTCCAAGGCTTGGGCCCGCTGTATTGTACTGGGGTGTGGTTATTATTGTACTAATCATATCGGTCATTTTAAGTTTTATTAAGGTCACACCACTACGTGCCTGGCAATGGGCATTATTAGGTATTGGCTTAAGTCAGGTACATATAGCGTTTGCATTGATAGTTGTAGGCTGGTTGCTGGTTTTTGGAGTAAGAAAGAACATTATTAGCCATGCGGGTAATTTTACCTTTAACACGGTGCAGCTTGGTCTGGCGTTGCTAACGATCGTTGCCTTGCTAGTACTTTTTTATGCCGTACAGCAAGGATTGCTTGGCAGGCCGGATATGCAGATCGCAGGCAACGGCTCAACAGCGTATATGCTCAACTGGTACCAGGATCAGGTGCAGGAGACTTTGCCGAATGTTTGGGTGCTGTCAGTACCGATAACCGTTTATCGAGTTTTAATGTTGCTATGGGCACTGTGGTTAGCCTATTCGGTGCTGGGTTGGCTGCGTTGGGCATGGCAGCAGTACTCGGTTGAAGGTTATTGGCGAAAATCGGAGAAAAAGAGCAAATCAGCGAAGGAAAAAGAACCGGTATCAGAAGCCAGGAGCGAAAAAGACACCAGCGCCGAAAAGAAAGCTGAAAAGAAACCTGACCCCTGGGTTGAGTAGGTTTTAAAGGATCTTGTGTCTTAAGAAAGCAGGGCGACTAAGCGGGACGCCTGGTGATGAACTGGAATACCCGGCGTGCCATTAATTTGCTTTGTTTGTCCCGGGTGAAAAAACCATACCACAAAAAAGCCTTGATAACTTCCGAATAGTTGATGTCAGTTTGTCGACCACTAAAAGTAGAATAAGTCTGAATACGACGGGTGTTATTTCGGGAGTTAACCTTACCAGTTGGAAGCACGCGGGTTTTTTCCCAAACTAAGCCCATGGCAATAGCGCGGAGCACTCTGTTGAAATAGCCGCGATTATGAACAAATAGCATGTAGTAGAACATCAGGACAATATTCGATGCCTGATAACCACTGTCATGGCCATCATACTCCAGAAAAGCGCCGTCTTTACGCTGCAGTTCCAGGGCAATTTCAAGAAAGATATGTCCCCTTTTTATCAGGGTGATATTGTTGTAGATCTCTCCAGATACGATATAGGCTAGCGCATCGTTTAACAAATGATATGCAGAGTTTTGATCGTGCAGGAACAGTTTTAAGTCGTTCCTGGATAACCAGTAAACGGTGCGACGAATTCCCAGACGCATTTCCATGAGCTGTTTTAGAAAGCGGCGGCGATAAGGACTATGATGGATCAACTGGTAGCTGATGGCAGCGGAAGTGAGAAATAATGCAGCGGTACTGAGGCGTTTGCCAATGTCCGTTTTACGGCGAGAAAGAAAGCTGACCTCAAAACTGCCATCGATGTCCTGTTTGCTAAATCCGTAACGAATTCCGTTGACGCCCTGTTTGAGGAAATTCATGTCATCGGCCGCGATGCCATAAATGACGTGCTCGAGGGCGTAACGCTGGTAGGCAATGGAAACGAATCCTTGTCGGTTATGCGCTATAGCACCTTCAGAGTTGGGTTTGCCGCGCATGGCATACAATCGTTTTAACGGTGCGTCCAGCACCATCAGGGTACCAATGCGCTCGTCAAATGACTTTAGATCCGCGAAATAGTCTCTGGCTATTGCCAGGCTTCCATGCCCCATAGTCTATGCCCCAGTCCGACGTTATGTCTTTTAATCTTGTTAAACGACACTAACTCAATAAACCCGACTCTCACGAGTACAGAATTACTGTTCCACCCTTTAAGAAATCGTTCTTGCCCCTGCACAGATTGGCAACACAGCTTGTTGTTATTGTGAATGCTGTGTGGCGGTCATTATGTCAAAGAATAGTAAACAGGGTAAGTGGTTATTGGGCTAATTGGTTTTGTCTGGTGCTTTCTCAGGCAGGTAGATAAGGTGCGAGATAGTGTCACGCGATAACCAGAGCAATATCCCGGCGTTGTTTCAGGATGTTGTTTCAGGACGTTATTTCAGGACGTCGTTTCAGGCCAATGATCATAAAAGTTTGTGAAGCTCTTATTTTACTTAATAAACAGATAGTTATCGCTATTTTCTTAAGTGCAATGTAGTTTAAAATAGTTTTTCTAATATGTTGATATATAGAGAAGTTTTGTCAAAACTCTAACTTGTTGTTCCAATAGGGAATTTATAGCTCATTGAAATGGCGGTTTGACCGATTTATAAAATATTGAGGCTACACTATATAGAAATAAAGAACGGAGTGCCTACGATGCAAACCACCATTCAAATCGACGGTAAACCTGTAGAAGTATCCACAACCAGGGAAGCAGACGCCATTCTCAGGAGTCGCGATTTACCGCTCACAGTTGAGATGGAATTATTTTTTAGTAATCTGTTGTGCAAGAAAGTCCGCTTTTTTATAGACGATAAAAAGGATGATGTCGCGGTTCATATCAATAATAAACTGGCTATTCGATTCAGGCCGGTTATGTTTGGCGACTGTTCTGCGGCCAATATTGAAAGTTGTTCGGTGAAGGACTTTCCAATCGTGAAAAAATCGCCCTATATTCCAAAATGGTTGCATATTGATTTTCGTTTTGGACACTGGTTTGGCGAGTTTGGATATACCCGCTAACAATTTGTATTTCTGCAAACCAGATTCACAGAAGTACGGGCTACATTAGGTTAATGTAGCCTTTTTTATTGGCAATTGAACATCAACCACAAGCTATTATAATTCAATGAATTGGCATGAATCTGGAATCTGTTTGTAGATATTTTTAACCTGACGTATAGAAAACAACAATAATCTGTCATTATGAAGCTTAAAGTTCCAAAGACTGCAATTCTACAATTAGTGATTACGATGATTGCCGTGTTAGTTTGTCTTAACAGGGCTTTTGCTGTTGTTCCTCAAAAAATTATCAATGAAGTTTACCCGTTAGATGAAACCATTGCGTCATTTTCCAAGGTTATCAATGCCGGAAGGATACAGGGAACCGCGTTAGCAGAAATTTATCGAGAGCGGGGCATTCATTACGCCGACCTGGGACACTACGATAAGGCAGTTGGTGATTTTAGCAATGCCGTAAAACTCAATCCAGGTTATGTTACTGCCTATATCAATCGTGCTAACGCATATGCAAAACTGGAACAGTACAAGGCTGCATTCCAGGATTTTGCGACCGCGCAAAAACTTAGTCCAAAGAACAAATCTATCTATGCAATTCGTGGCTCGTTAAATTTTCTCATGGGCAGATTCTCTGATGCGGCTGCCGATTATCGCTATTACTTATCACTGAAACCTGACGACATGTATCGCATGCTATGGCTGCATTTAAGTCAGAAGTATCAGAATATCAACAAGCCCAGTGACCTGGCTAAATACTCCCAGCATATGAACCTGGATGTATGGCCTGGTGCCCTGGTCAAGTTGTATCTCGGTCAGGTAGGGCCCGATGATTTTTTGAATGCATTCAAGAAGCAGATGAATAGCATGAGCGCTGAATTTCTCTGTGAGGGATTTTATTACCTGGGACAATATTTTTTGTTGACGGGGAATAAAAAACTGGCGGCAGATTCCTTTAAACAAGCGGTCAACACCAATGCCAGGCAGAATATTGAATATGAATTTGCCCTGGCTTATCTGGCCCGGTTAAGCCAATAAACTTTTAATCAGTAGTTGGCCTGTTGTTATAGTTTCTATCCTTAACGTTGTTTCACTTTTCGTAGAAATTCTTTTCGCCTTAAAATGAAAACGGGGTGCTGAATGTAATGTTCAGCACCCCGGTAACCTTTGCATGCAATGCGATATTAGAATACGGAGTTAGGATCCAGATAGTTGTTTGGCAAGCTCGGCTTGCTAGTACCAGCTTTTGCGCTTTTGTTGTTTACTTGCGCCTGGTTGCTGCCATTGGCGGGATTTGCAGACTTGGGTTGTGTTTTTGCTGGTACGGACTTACGAAAAGGATTTTTTATAAATGAC
>NZ_CDLKIE010000097.1:0-10988 GCF_975902315.1 Kaarinaea lacus
GCCATTCTTAAATCTCCCCCCGCCCCTCTTTACAAAGAGGGGGGCTTTGTCTGTCCCTGCCATTTGGTATAGTCGGCGCCACAATCGTTGCAGACGTAGGCGGTTTTGCGTTTGGCCACTGTTTATTAAATCCCCCTCAATCCCCCTATTACAAAGGGGGAGGTAAAAAGTCGAACTGCTATGTCATACCCTCCTTTTCCAGCCAGGAAGTTAAATGCATGGCTAGTCCATCCCTTCCTTTGCTAAACGGGCAATTATAAACAAGGCTTGACTGTCCTCCACTCTTCTAAACGGGAAGTTAAAAAACTAAACTTATCTGTCCCCTCCTTTTTAAAGGAGGGTTAGGGAGGATTTTTACCAAGCTTAAATAACTCTCCCTCGGCACATGATAGAACCAAGTTCAAAAAAAAAGAATTTTGCCTTTGGCCGAAATAACCAGCTCATTAATAATAAACACTACGCGGGCCAGTCAAATGACGTGCTTGGTTTTTGGCCCGCGTAGCGCTACTGCAAACCTGTTATATTAGTTTTTATCGATAAACTTTACACGCTGCGTAACGTGGCACAACAACTCGTAACCAATAGTGTCTGCGCTGCGCGCGACTTCTTCAACAGGTAGACCGTCACCCCAAAGTACAACCGGGTCACCCACCCTGGCATCAGGTTGTTGTCGTAAGTCGACGCAAATCATATCCATGGATACGCGGCCTATCAACGTTGCTCGCTTGCCGTTGATTAATACCGGCGTACCGTTTTTCGCATGGCGTGGATAACCATCACCATAGCCGATTGCCACAACACCCACTGGCATATCTTCCGGGCACACGAATTCGCCACCGTAACCGATGGGCGAATCCTTCTTTTGATAATTCACAGCAATGAGCTCGCTGGAAAGCGTCATCACGGGTTCGAGCTGGTGATCCAGACCTGTACCGGTATTAAACGGAGTAACGCCATAAAGCATAATGCCGGGGCGCACCACATCGGCATGGGTATCAGGCCATCCGATAATACCCGCGGAATTTGCGATGGATTTTTCAGCCTGCAATCCCTGCGTTGCCTGATTGAATAACTGGAGCTGCATTTTGGTGACCATGTCTTTCTGGTCATCGGCATTGGCCAAATGCGTCATTAAATAAACATCTTTAACCAGAGGTATGGCCTTCAAACGTTGCCAGACAATTTGCACGATGTCAGGCGGAAAGCCAAGGCGATGCATGCCGCTATCAACTTTCAACCATACAGATAGACGAGATGCAGCATTGGAGGCAGTACGGGCATATTCTTCCAGCATTTCCAGCTGGGAAATATGGTGAATAACTACTTCGACATTTTGTAAACCGGCTTTGCTGAATTCGGACGCTTCAAATACGCCTTCTAACAGTACGATGGTTTTACGAATACTTTTATTGCGTAACGCGAGGGCTTCATCGAGACTGGCCACGCCGAATTTATCGGCTTCTTCCAGTGCTTTGGCTACACGCACGATGCCATGACCATAGCCATCGGCCTTAATGATGGCAATAATCTGGGAATCGGGAGCGAGTTGTTTGACGCGCCCAAGATTGTGACGCAAGGCTTTGAGGTTAATCGTCGCCTGGGTAGCGCGACTCATGCATATCCTTCATCTTCGTACATATTGGTGGAAACGTAATTTTCAAATCGGGTATATTGCCCGATGAATGTCATGCGTACCGTACCGATGGGTCCATTACGTTGTTTACCAATAATTATTTCAGCAATACCCTTGTCTGGACTGTCTTCATTGTAGACTTCATCACGGTAGATAAATGTGATGACGTCCGCATCCTGCTCAATCGCGCCTGACTCGCGCAAATCAGACATAACGGGTCGTTTATTGGGTCGCTGTTCGAGACTACGATTCAATTGTGACAGTGCAATGATGGGAACATTTAATTCTTTCGCCAATGCTTTGAGCGAGCGAGAAATTTCGGAAATTTCATTAGTACGATTTTCTGAACCACCGCGAATTTGCATTAACTGTAAATAGTCAATCACGATCAGGCCCAGGCCGTGTTCGCGCATCAGACGACGTGCCCGCGAACGTAACTCCGTGGGAGATAAGGCGGGCGTGTCGTCGATGAACAAGGGTGCTTCTGCTAACTGCCCAACTGCGTGGGTTAATCGCGGCCAATCATCATCATCCAGTTTACCGGTACGTACCCGGTGCTGGTCTATGCGGCCCAATGAGGACAGCATACGCATCGCCAACTGTTCGCCAGGCATTTCCATACTAAACACCGCGACGGGCATCTGCGTTTTAACGGCAGCATGTTCGGCAATGTTCATGGCAAAGGTGGTTTTACCCATGGAAGGACGGCCCGCGACGATCACCAGGTCAGACGGCTGTAAGCCTGATGTCATTTCGTCAAAATCATCAAAACCTGTTGGAACGCCGGTAATCGGATTGTCCTGCTGAAACAGGGTGTCAATGCGATCAACCGCTTTGACTAACAGGTCTTTGATGGAAGTAAATTCGCGACGGCCACGCGCACCCTGCTCGGCAATTTTGAAAACCAGTTTTTCAGCGTTGTCTAATAACTCTTCACTTTTGCGGCCCTCGGTTTCATAGCAACTGGTGCTGATCTTGTGTCCTACCGATATTAGTTGGCGCAATACGGATCGTTCGCGCACAATCTTCGCGTAAGCCAGGATATTCGCAGCGCTGGGCGTGTTTTTCGCCAGGGTGCCGAGGTAAGGCAATCCACCCGCTGCTTCAAGCTGGTCATTGGATTCCAGCCACTCAGACAATGTCACCACATCAAAAGGGCTGCCTTTTTCGGCCAGGGCGTCAATGGCGCGGAAAATCAATCGGTGGTCGCGGCGGTAAAAATCATCCTCAATGACGATATCGGAAATTTTATCCCATGCTTCGTTATCCAGCATGAGGCCGCCTAATACGGATTGTTCTGCTTCGATTGAGTGTGGGGCTACCTTCAGTGATTCGGCAGCAAGGTCAACGGTTTTGGAGGAAATGGCTGGTTCGGTCATTCTATC
Source organism: Kaarinaea lacus (assembly GCF_975902315.1). Classification (NCBI taxonomy): domain Bacteria; kingdom Bacillati; phylum Cyanobacteriota; class Cyanophyceae; order Nostocales; family Nodulariaceae; genus Kaarinaea; species Kaarinaea lacus. Next base: position 3,019 of record NZ_CDLKIE010000097.1, read on the forward strand.
AACGGCTCAACTGCGTTTTAGTTTTTGTAATAAAAAAATTTTTTAGCGATAAAAATATATCGGCAATCGAGTTCTGCCTACTACACAAACATTATTATTTACTCTATTACAGTTTGATGACAGCATAGGAAAGCATAGCAAAACTCAAATGCCTTGTGTTGCGTTTACGTAAAATATTTTTTAAAAAAAGTGTTGTTTGCCAGTTGCAATGAGTCGATCAGATGCATAGACCAACTATGTGAAACAAAGTTTAATTTGGAATGCTAGCTGGCTGTAAACGCTAGCGTTTCATTTGAAAGAATGAATCATTAGCAAAGCAACATTGATCAATGAATGTCTATATGACTGTAAAGAATGTAGGGAAGTGGTTGCAAAGTATACTTGGACTTCGTCGCTGCATGGCGATCGCCATGAAATCGAAGTCAACGCAACGTCACACAAATAGTTAGCGATCGACTTTATGATGGAGTAAGTAACGCAACTTTTCAGTATGCCGCGTGACCTTGCGTTGCCCAACGTGCGTGAAAACCTAACGCACCAAAACTAAACATTACGATGTTTTTATTCTGGCTCGATGTTTACAGTGATTTCAGTCACCACGTCGCTATGAAGTTCGACTTCAATCTTGTGCTCACCAATTTGGCGAATCGGGCCTTCCGGCAAGCGAATTTCGCGTTTCTCAACGGCTACACCTGCCGCTGTTATGGCTTCAGCAATATCATGAGTACCCACTGAACCAAACAGTTTGCCTTCTTCACCGGCTTTTTGCGAAATTGTAATCGTTAAGTTCGCAATAGCATCTTTCCTGGCTTCCGCAGTTCCCAGCTTCTCAGCCGCTACTTTTTCCAGTTCGGCACGACGCGCTTCGAATTTCTCCACGTTGTCTGTTGTCGCTGGTACAGCTTTACCTTGCGGGATTAGAAAATTACGCCCATAACCTGCTTTTACTTTTACAGTATCACCCAGGTTTCCCAGGTTGGCGATTCTTTCCAGTAAAATTACGTTCATCGTTATTACTCCATCATTTCATACATTAATAAAACAACTCACTAAATCTGCGAATTAAAACCTAGTTTTGACTGGAAACCCGTTTTCTAAAATCCAGCCAGGTATCGATGTAACCTGTAATAGCCACCAGTTGTGACATTAAAAACACCAGGAGATACAGGCCGATTAGCCATGCCCAGTGCAAACCTTTTAACGCGACCAGGGCGTGCACTACCGCAACACCCTGTAATACGTAAATCATCATTACCAGCATTAACAGATCTTTACTGATGTAACCGATGATATTCTCCGGTAGCAATGCCAATGTCGCAACCACCAGGGAAAAAATTGCTACTTTCTTGCCAAACTGTAACCCGTGAAACTCCTGCTGAAATCCGCCCGGATTGTACAGCATGGCTTGCCAGACCCTGGCAATAAACAAACTGAAAATTACATTCAGTAAAAAAGCCATTGTTACAAAACCGGTCATAATCTCTGACCAGGTTTCGAGATTTTGTTTAAACACAACTTGCTGGTCCATCATCATGGACTCGGTAGCCTGCGCAAAAAACTCATCAAAATGCGATTGCCACCAGGCAGCAGGATCACCGACGGAAATATGGAACACCGTGATGAACAGCATCCCCGCAATCGAAACTGTTGATATCGATTGCGCCAGGGATCGTGTATAACGCAATACGCTTCCAGCCACCCATACCAGCAATAGCAAAACGATAAGCGATACAATGGTTGGTAATAATAATGGCGTACCTGTCAGGGACGCTATTGCAAATACCACTACAGTAGTCGCGACTGTCAGCAACAATCCTGCCGACGGCCCTGACCTGAGCGTCACCAAACCGACAGCAGCCCCACTCAACAACCCCAACAGCGGAAAGATAAGTGACAAAACAGCAAAGCCCGTTGCTATCGCGATAGCCTGGGCCCGGCCCTTCATGATGTAAGCCGCCAGCGCTTTCATTATGCTAATTTACTAAATAGTTACTTTTTATATCGAATATCGTCATGCAAATCAGGCCAACATGATTTATTCGGCTTTTTGTTAAATTCTTCACTGAACTACTAACAATTAAGTACAACAGTTACCCACAAGCTTTGCCGGCAAATATTACACGGCAAAGCGAAATTCTATTTGTGGGAATCGCTATAGGGTAACAAAGCCAGCATACGCGCTCGCTTGATAGCTGTAGCCAGTTGACGCTGGTATTTTGCACTGGTGCCTGTAATGCGGCTTGGTACAATTTTACCTGTCTCAGTGACATAGGCTTTTAATGTTTGCAGATCTTTGTAATCAATTTCCTTGACGCCTTCAGCGGTGAAGCGACAAAATTTTCTACGACGGAAAAATCGCGACATAATATCCTCTCAATAAAATCTGGTTTAAATAAATGCTAAGTACTAATTAGTACTAAAATAATCTGGATCAGGCATTACGCTTCTGCAGTTACTTCGCCTTCTGACGACTCACTGCTGGCTGCCTTAGCTTCACCTGAGCTGCCTTCATCGGATTCGCTTTCATCCCTGTCACGGCCACGACCTTCTTCTTTCTGCTTGACCAGTGGGGATGCTTCGGTGACTGCCTCTTTACGAACCAGGAACATGTCACGAATAACGGCGTCGTTAAAACGGAACGCGTTTTTCAATTCGTCCAGTGTTTCGAGGTTGCATTCGATGTTCATAAGAATGTAATGCGCTTTATGAACTTTATTGATGGGATAAGCTAGTTGACGACGTCCCCAGTCTTCGAAGCGGTGAATTGTGCCACCGGCTGTTTCGATCATGGACCGGTAACGATCCACCATACCAGGAACCTGTTCGCTCTGGTCAGGATGGACCAGAAACACGACTTCGTAATGTCTCACGTTGTTCTCCTCAAGGGTTATAGCCACCCGCTCTGCGACGGTGTGACAAGGAGTTAATAATATTGTTGAAAGGCGGCGATTTTACTGCAATTACGCGTTTTTTGTCCAGATCATATTGCAACTGATTAATATCAATTCAAGAAAGCCTCTATAACTTACTGTTCCAGTTGATATAAATCGTACGCAAAGATAGTTTACTCGGTTGTTGACTGGGCACGCTGACGCAAAACCTCATACAAACAGATCCCGGTTGCGACGGAAACGTTTAAACTTTCCACAGTCCCCTCCATGGGCAGCTGCACGAGATAATCGCACTTTTCCTTGGTCAGACGCCGCATGCCTGAGCCTTCCGCCCCCATCACGATCGCAATCGGTCCGGTTAAATTTAGCTCGTACAGGGTCTGTGAGGAAGCACCATCCGTACCAACAAACCAGACGCCAGCATCCTGCAGATGGAGTATCGTTCGACTGAGGTTGGTCACGCTGACCAGGGGAACGGTATAGGCAGCGCCACTGGCGACTTTCACCACCGTGGAAGTGATAGACACCGATCGATCCCTGGGGATGATGACCGCATCAACACCCGTAGCATCAGCGGTTCGCAGGCAGGCGCCAAGGTTGTGGGGATCCTGTACACCGTCGAGGATTAAAAACAGTAAGGGGTGAGCAGGATTTTCCAGTAATGCATCAAGGTAATGCTCTTGTTTTGCTTTCGGCATATCGCACTGAGCGACGACGCCCTGGTGATTACCTTTTTTCGCCAGTTGATCCAGCTCAGCGCGCTGTTGATAGGCGAGGCGCACACCAAGCCTTTCCGCATTCTGAATAATGTCCTGAATGCGTTTATCACTACGCTTATTGTCAACAAACAACTGCTTAATACATTCATGATTGGCATTTAGCAGTGCATTTATTGCATGAAGGCCGTGGATATAATGCTGATCAGCCATAGTGTATTAATTACGATTGTCGTTTCTTTTTTCGTGCCTGGCGTTTTGCGGTTTTCGCTACACGCTTTTTGCTCTTCGTTGTCTTTTTCTTACCTGGTTTTTTAGAATCGCGTTTTTTTGAGGAAGTTGCCTTTTTCTTTTTGCCGCGGCTGCGAGCACTATCGCGGGACTTGCCTGGTTTTGTTTTTCGTTTTCCGGCGCGTTTATTTCCGCTAGTTTTACGGGCATATGCGTCTTCGTACTTGCTGACCAGTTCAAAATCGATACGTTTTTCATCGAGATCTACCCTGGCAACCTGAACATTAACCTTATCAGCCAGGCTATAGGATTGATGGGTACGTTCGCCCACCAGGCAATGCTTGATAGGATCAAAATGATAATAGTCATTATTAAGCGAAGTAACGTGCACTAAACCTTCAACGTAGATGCCTTCCAGTTCGACAAAGAAACCGAAACCGGTAACACCCGATATGATACCGTCAAAACTCTCGCCGACCTTGTCCATCATGTACTCACATTTCAACCATGCTTCCACATCCCGTGTGGCTTCATCGGCACGTCGTTCGGTCATGGAACATTGTTCGCCGAAGCGTGCCATGTCTTCATCAGAGTAAATAAAACTTTCTGCCTGATTTCCCTGAATCAAATGCCGAATGGCGCGATGCACCAGCAAGTCAGGATAACGTCGAATGGGTGAGGTAAAATGAGCATATTGCGTCAACGCCAAACCAAAATGACCGATATTTTCCGGTGTATATACAGCCTGTTTCAGGCTGCGCAACATAACCGTCTGGATTAAATGCGCGTCGGGGCGGTCACCAACTTCTTTTAGCACCTGGGCGTAATGTTTGGCTTCCGGGTGTGCTCCACCTTCCAGTTTTAAGCCAAAAGATTTCAGAAATTCCCGCAGGTCTGTCAGTTTGTCGGTACCTGGCAGTTCGTGTACACGATACAGAGTGGGCATAAGATGTTTGGTGAGGAACCTGGCTGCGCATATATTGGCGGTGATCATGCACTCTTCTATGAGTTTGTGGGCAATATTTCGCGTCAAGGGCACGATACTTTCAATTTTCTTGTGTGGGCCAAACTGAATCACGGTTTCCGTGGTTTCAAATTCAATCGTGCCGCGTTTGGCGCGTTGCTTGTCAAATGCGCGATACAGTTGGCGCAGGTTTTCCAGGTGCGGTACCAGTTCTTCGAAGCGCTTTCGCAATTCAACATCGCCATCCAGAATTGAGGCAACATCATCATAGATCATGCGCGCATGGGATTTCATTACGGCGTCATAGAAGCGATAGGATTTGACCGTACCACTACTGCTCACATCCATATCACACACCATGCACAGGCGGTTGACCCCGGGATTGATGGAACATAAACCGTTAGACAGTAATTCCGGCAACATGGGGATAACTCGACCAGGGAAATACACGGAATTTCCCCGTTCTTGCGCAGACAGATCCAGGGCGCTATCTGGCATGACGTAGTTCGAGACATCAGCTATGGCCACAATTAAACGCCAACCCTTTGCTTTACGCTCACAATACACCGCATCATCAAAGTCCCTGGCATCGGGGCCGTCGATGGTAACTAATGGCAGATGACGAATATCTTCGCGCCCTTGTATGTCTTCATCGCTGACTTCATCAGAATACTGCCGCATCTCTCTTTCCACTTCGGCCGGCCAGTGGTGAGGCAACTCATGGGCTCTAATAGCAACATCGATTTCCATACCGGGCGCCATGTGTTCACCCAGTACTTCGATGATCTTGCCCAATGGTTGGCGACGCTTGCTGGGCTGTTCAACCAGTTCCACGACAACGATCTGCCCTTCCTGCGCCAGGCCCTGGTATTCAGCAGGCACCGCTATGTCGTGGGTAATGCGTTTGTTATCGGGGATCACAAATCCAATGCCGGATTCTTTAAAATAACGTCCGACGACGCTATGGGTATTGCGTTGCAGAATTTCTACAATTGCGCCTTCACGGCGGCCTCTGCGGTCAATGCCGGACACCCGTGCAACCACACGATCACGATGAATGACGGCGCGCATTTGTCGCGCAGAAAGGAACAAATCGTCACTGCTGTCATCAGGAATCAAAAAGCCGTAGCCATCAGGATGGGCGGAGACGTAGCCACGCACCAGATCCATCTTGTCCACCAGGCCATAACCATCACGACGGTTACGAATGACCTGGCCATCGCGCTCCATGGCATTAAGACGACGTTGTAACGCCTCGATGTCCTGCTCTTGATGGAGGTCCAGAATTCCGGCAATCTTTTGCCAGGTCAGCGGTTCGCCTTTATCCGCCAATATTTCCATGATGAATTCCCGGCTTGCGATGGGCCTCGCGTATTTCCGGGCTTCGCGTTTGGCGAAGGCGTCTGATTTATTTCTGGGTTTGTCCATGCAATGCGCTTTAGTTGGCAGGTGTCAAAAATTTATAAGCTGAGCGAAAATACTGCTATTGCAATACAGCCTGCGTAATATTTCACCGTCATATCCATTGACAGGAAGGCCAACGGTGGGTACAGTTGCCGCCGATTATACAAATTCAGACCATGTAGTGACAGCGAAATCACTACTCTACCACAAAATAGGTCTAGAGCTGTTTCATTGCCGAGGTGGCGAAATTGGTAGACGCGCTAGCTTCAGGTGCTAGTGGGGGTAACCCCGTGGAGGTTCAAGTCCTCTCCTCGGCACCATTCTTCCAGGTCATTTTGATCGTTTTATTACACTTACCATAGACTCCATAGACTGGCTTTCTGCTGGCGTTAGTTATATCAATAGCGATAGTCTTTTCTTATTACCCTCGCGCGACTACCCTTATCACCCAGATACATACTAACGCAAAGGGAATCTTTCATGAAAAAAGCGCTTAAGCTGTCCAGTATTTTAATCACTAGTTTTATAACTCTTCTGGCAAGTTATAACGCCATTGCAGAGACTTTATTAAAAACGTACATCCTTGCCGAGACCAAATCCGGTGATGTAGCAACAATCGTCAACGAAACCAAAGACAAACTTACCACAGCCGGTTTTGAAATTGCAGGTGAGTATTCCCCCTACGCCAACACAACAATCATCATCGTTACTAATGACGCGTTAAAGCAAAATGCAGCAGCATCTGATTTTGGTGCCTTTGGTGCCGCACAACGTGTCACCGTAACGCAGGTTAAAGACCAGGTGCAAATCGCCTTTACCAATCCTGTTTATATGTCACATGTTTATCGTATGAAATCTGATTTATCGGATGTAGCCAGTCAATTAAAACAGGCATTGGGCGACCAGGGAGAATACGGACCTGAAGATGGTTTGAAAGTTAAAAAATTACGCAAGTATCATTACAAATGGTTAATGCCCTACTTCGACGATCGTCTTAACCTGGTTGAATATAAATCCTATGAGGAAGCACTTGAAAAGGTTGAGAATGCATTGCAGTCAGAAAATAAAGGTGGCGTGAAAAAAGTATACCGTATCGACCTTCCCGGAAAACAGGAAACCGTGATTGGTGTTAGCCTGGCAGGCCCTGATAACGTGGATTGTAGTGGCGACAAATACATTATGGATCGCATCGATTTCAAAGATACCAAATCAAGTGGCCACTTACCCTACGAAATGGTGATATCAGGCAACAAGGTTTACGCATTACCTGCGGAGTTCAGAATCGCAATCAGCTTCCCCGATTTATCAATGATTGGCAGCAATAGCTTTGCCTCCATCATGTGCGCACCCGATGCTATATCGGAAGCCCTTACATATGGTGCCGGTGGAACACTGGAAGAGGATTAATTGATACGAATTGAAAGTATGTGATTAAAACATTGCAGCGGTACATATCAGTACCGCTGCTTTAGTAGTATTTCGAATCGCATTATTAGCTCGCCCGTTATGTAACTTGTACATTTCCCCTGCCAGGGCGTCAGCGAAGATGTCTCCAAAGTCCTCAGATTTCAAACTCTGGCCTTGTACGTACATTTCACCAATACTGATGTCATAAGGCCGGATACATTCATCTTTTATCAATTGATTGATATGACCGGTGTGCACTGCAAATCCATCGACGTCGAACAGCATTAGATGCCGACCGCCATCAAAGCGTACTCTTAGTTGTTCGATCCTGCTTGTTACGAATATTCCTGTTATCAC
>NZ_CDLKIE010000098.1:0-3185 GCF_975902315.1 Kaarinaea lacus
GACCTCATCTACCGCATCCAGCAAGTAAGCAGGGAACTCACTCTGATCCTTAAAATATTCCAGCGCCGGGTAATACCCTAAATTATGTTTGGTTACTTGCTTATGAACTTCATTTGCTAGCTGTTCACCAAGTTTATCAATAGGCGCCGGCAGGTGTTTTTGCAAAACGGCTACAGGCACGGCAACTTTAACACTCAGCTCAACTCTTGTGACATGTAATCCGGACACGAGAATGATTTCCGCTAATCCGATAACTTTTTAATATTGTCAGCAATGGGCTGTGTTACTGGTTGCAATCGCTTTCGCATGACCGAACCCACAGCGTCGGTTTGTGAAAACACTGGATCAACCAGAGACTCACCGACGCTGGCCAATTTGAGCATCGCGATAAGTTGATCACGATATTCCGGTACCCGATCAAGCACAACTTTTAATTGCGCATTACCTGTATCTGCAATCGCCCGATCTACCGCAGCGTCTATTTCATCAAAACTACGGAAATTAACACTAGCTTCGAAACATAACTCAGCAAAGTATTTCTGGAGTGCTTTCAGGTACATTACCACGACATGTTGGTCTGTTAGCTTATTCATGGTATTTAATGCCGTCTTCAGAAAGACCTGTCCTTTATTACTGAATAATTGAATTAATAGCCGTGCATAGGAATTATCCTTCAACAACTCATCTAATCTGGTTTTAGCTTCATCGAATCTGGAGTTTGCAGGCAATTGCTCCGGTAGCTGATTGGGTCTTGCCAAAAGGAAACCCACGTAATAGGCACTTTTCCGTGCCCCCCTGGACCATAAGCTCTGCACGGTAGCCTCATCCACCAGGCCAGGCTGCAGAACCAATCGCACGGATTCCACAATATCATATGCCTCCACTTCAAACGGTAAAAACTCAACTAAAAATGCTGCCAGTTCTTTGCCAATTTTGGATTGTACAATTTGGGAGTTTTTTAACATACGCCTGGCGATATCCGCTTCTGGCATAGCCCACCAGGCACGGCGCGCAACTTCTTCGTTCAGTTCCGGTGAATTGGCTACCGCCACGACTGCTTCAGGTTCACCCAGTATTAACAGGCCTTCCAGGCTCTCTTCCCGCATCTGGCCCATACGGGTCCAGCGTCGCAAAAAAACAGGGTAACCGCCCGGCGACCCCAGTGCATGCGTGGAAAACATTTCGCGTACAAAACGTAAATATTTATCGTCACGACAAGTAGGATTTAACGGAACCCGGGCTTCACCACGCCCCGTCAGTGCGTGCACAATCATTTTTGATTCATCAATCCTGATAGCTTGCAGGTCCTGATTAATCAGTACATTGAGACGCAAACTGTCTTCGCTGGACAATTCCATGCTGATTTTCTGATGTTAGTTGCAGACGTAGTTATTAGTTACAAACGGCGGTAAATATCAATTAAGCTGGACACGTCTTCCCCAGGGCACCGTCTCCTTACCTTTTACCAACCATATCACAGGATAATGGGGTTCGTGTTCAGGAATTTTTCCGTTGGCATCGGTGAAATAGATGAGCAAGTCTGGCTGGCTGTCAGATTGATCAACCCATTCAAAGATCGGTGCAAACTCAGTACCCCCTCCCCCTGCAAATTTCTGTGGAATCTGAAACTCTTCCCATGGCTCAAAAACCCACGGACCGCCTTCTACCAAATTAACGTCACAGGCATGCAAAGTGACACGCGCCCGCACCTGGCTTTTAATGGCGTCAATTTCTGAAACAAACTGCCGCATATCTTCGTCACTAATAGAACCGCTGGTATCCAGCGCCACCATCACATTTACCTGTCCGCTACGAAGACTGGGATAGATGGCCGGATCACCTCGACGTGAAGACGGACGCGCATAACTATAGTCATCGCGCGCAATGGATGACATATAATGGGCTAGCACACTGCGCCAGGGTAATTGCGGTTGCAACAGGTAATCCACCAGGCGTGCCATCGCTCCACCCAACTTACCGGCCTGCATTGCCTGTTGCGCAGCGCCAGCCAGACGTTGCTGCCATTGAGTATCGAGGTTTTCCTTTTCCGTTTGTGATAATGGCTGCGGCTGTGGTGCACCACCACCGCCTGACTCTTCTGGTTTGGCCGACTGTGGCGATTGACCTGCTTGTGATTGCTGCTGGCTTTCTGGATCACTCGGTTCATCCGGCGACGATCCTTCGCCACGATCCGCCTCTTCCGGATTGGGTTTTACATCACTATCATTATCGTAAACATGCTTGTCGTGACATTCTTCTTCAAAGGAATCTTCGATGGAAGGGTAAATTTCTTCTGCCGTCATGCCTTCGAAACCGTCCATCATTAAGGCACCCGCCGGAATCTTAAATCCTTCACTGTGCAGTAAAGGATTTATGGCGAGGTCACAGGCAATATCCCACTTACGCTTGTCGCGATGGCCACGGCGAGCAAAATGGGACAAGGCACAATGCAAGGCTTCGTGGGCCAATGCGAACTGGGCTTCATCCATATCCAGCGCATCTATGTAGGCGGGATTATAAAATATTTTACGTGCATCCGTGGCAGTGGTTTCACACCAGGAGGGATTGGCCGCAACAGCCGGTAATCGTAATACCAGCGCACCAAGAAATGGTTTTTCAATGATGAGACGTGTGCGCGCTGCACTTAGTTTAAGCTCGATGTCATTTTCTGATTTCGACATCTCTACACCTGGTTCGACCATTTAGTAAATCATGACTTCAGCGACAGAATCAGCCCATTGGGCGAATTGCGGCACACTAAACAGTTCCTGGCCGATCGCCCGATGCATATCGGAAACCAGCATCACACCCATTTCACGTTGTGGAAATTTAATCGCGTAATCGAGAATGTGCCCGTGCAATTCACTGGCATTATTCAGTTTACGTGCCCGGATGGCATGCCCCACCAAAGCAGAAGCCACCGCATACTGCAAATCCACTTCTTTCGGCACCGCCACTTTTTCACCCTTCAAAATCGCTTCCAAATCCGGCATTTGATCAAGGTTTTGCATAAAGGCATGCAATTCGATGCCGGCCGCCTGTCCAACACAGGCCTGCAGGCTTTCCAGTAAAAGTTGTGGCTGGTGTTCAAATTTTTGTACTGCTCGATGCGCGTACTCCCAGGATTATTGGGAAAAGGTTCCAGCAGCATTTTATCATCCAGGGCGTCAAAGTGCGCGAATATA
>NZ_CDLKIE010000099.1:0-3621 GCF_975902315.1 Kaarinaea lacus
GCGACCAGTTCTTCGGGGTCCATGTCTTTTAACAGGTAGCCCTGGGCACCATTGCGCAGAGATTCCACCAGGTCGTTTTCATCTGTGCTGGTGGTTAACATGGTAATGGGTACTTTAACGCCCTGTGCCCGCAGCTTTTTTAACACCAGCAGTCCATCCATGTCCGGCATGCGCATATCCAGCAAAATGACTTCCGGTTCATGCTGGCCAGCGATTTCCAGGCCTTCCTGACCGGTACTGGCGGCTGCCACAACGTCAATATCACTGCGTTCCAACAGCCCTTTCAGGCCTAATCGGAACAGTGTGTGGTCATCTATGAGCAGAACTTTCATTTTATCAACTTTAGCATGTATCTATGGTTAAAATTGTTTCACTTCACCGTAATTTGCTGGCGTTTGTACTTTCCCGCTGGTGATGGGGAAATCCAGCTCAATTCGTGTTCCCTCGCCGGGTTCAGATTCGATACTTAATATACCATTAATACGACGAGCTCGTTCTTCCATTATGGTCAAACCGACGTGTTCCCCGGGTTGCCCCATGGTTTCGCGGTTTTCGATGCCCACACCGTCATCTTCAATGAGTACATGGTAGTGATCGTCGGTTGATTGTCGAATGAGCACCCTGACATTATTGGCCTGGCTGTGTTTTCGGGCATTGGCCAGAGATTCCTGAATTATGTGTAAAACCTGAACTTCCTGAATGGGAGGTAATTGCAGGTCGGGGCACTGATTCTGGAAAAAAACGGCGATGCCGCTTTCATTCTTAAATCGCTCAATCAAGGCTTCGGTCGCCGGAATCAGGCCGCGCTCGTCCATGTGAACCCTGAAATGGGCTAACAGTTCCCTGAGTTCGTTGTTGGCTTCATCCAGGCCATGTTTTAACTGCTCGGCTTCTGCTTTTGCGGTGGAACTACCTGAGTCCCGCAAGGTTTTTTCCAGTAAATTGACCTGGAATCGCAGGCTGGCCAGAGTTTGGGCCAGGGAATCATGAAGCTCATGTGCCAGCATGGTACGTTCTTGCATCAGATGAAGCCGCTTGGATTCATTATCCAGGCGTGCGGTTTCCATGGCCAGGCTAAGGTGCTGGCCGATGTTGGTCAGGATATTATTCAGCTCAGGTTCCTGGTCGATGTTAATTTGTGGCATAAACAGGTGATAAATACCGAGAGTGCGATTTTGATATTGCAGGGGCAGGACAATAACGCTGGCATCTTCGGGTAGTTGCATTGATTTGCTTAACAGGTTTCCACACAGTGAATGACTCACGTCGCAATGAATCACACTGTTTGAAAAGTCCTGGGCGCAAAGGCAGCGTTCGATAGGCACGCTTTGCTCCTGTTCAACCATTTCATCAATACCAATAGATCCAATGACACGAAATTTATTATCGTCGGTTAGTATTCTAACCGTTGCAGCGCTGGCCTTTACGACGTTGAATAAAGTGAACAGGTAATTCTGTAACAGTTCTTCAATATCATGGGCGCTATTACTGGTAGCCGCTACCTCGTAAAGTATTTCCAGGGTTTTTGATTTTTCTTCCAGACGCCGGGTTTGTTCCCTGACCTTATCATCCATTTCCAGGCTTAACGAATAGAAGGAATCCCCCAGATCATTAATGGCAATGGCCAACTTAAAAAACTCGCCCTGGTCGGGCAGGGGGATCCTGGCAGTCAGATCGCCATCCTGCATGGCGTAAGCCCATTTACGCATTTGCACCAGGGGTTGCAGCAGGTTTTTCTTAATACGGCGGTGGCTGATAAGCACCAGGTAAGCACCAAGCATGATTAATAAAATATCAGCGGCAATGACCCCAATTTTGAATTCGGGATAGACCAGTAACAGAGAATTGCAGGCAAATAACGCAAACATGGTCATCGCGATTGCCACGAGTGGCAATACGAGTTCACCTTCAAAAAATCCGGTCGACTTGCGTATCCTGCGGGGCTTGGGCTGGTCAGGGCTCATTGATTAGTAACACTACCTGCTATGTCAGCTTTAAAGAAACTCCTTAAGTTTAACAGAATTTTATTGGATAACGGGAGCGGGTGGCGCTGGATTGCCGGGAATTAGATCCTGTTCAGAGGCGTCGTCCTGACACCATGATCTGGTATGAGTGGATTAGCAGGCGATTCTTAGGCGCAATGGTTAGCAGCTTATTCCTTGGGTGGCTTATGGGCCGGATCGTTTGGATTCTGGAAGATAAAATTATGCTCTCCCGTTTCTAACTCAACATAATCAATGTGCATGCCATGAACCAGGTCAACACTGCTGGGTGCCACGACAATATCAATGCCTTCGGATGTGTTTCGCTGATCTTCTTCTCGTGCTTCATCGAAACCCATGCCATAATCTAGGGCTTCATCGGGTGTCACCCTGGCGGCTATTCTGAGGCACATACCTTCAGAATTGCTTTCTTTTGCGGATTTTAAAATTTGTTCTGCTGCTGCCGGTGATACGGTTATCATAATAAATATCCTTAAGAATCTGCTTTGCTAGTGCTCAGTTTGCATTGTTGAACGAAGTGAAGGAAGCGTTGTACCCAGTGGTTTTGCCTGACATCGCGTAAATGCGCATAACAACCGAGTACGTTTTTGTGAATGATGCCATCGTGGCTGCCGTCGATTCCTGTGCCGCGCAACACCTCGTAGGCGTATTTTACCGTGTCACAGTTTTCCAGACTAGAGTAATGGAACTCGTGGGCGGCAATCTCGTTAGCTTGCCTGTCTGATTGCGCCGCTGGCCATGGGTGTTGCCGGGTTTCCTGGATTTTTACATAACCTCGGCCCATTGGCCTGGCGTGCATAACAGTATCCGCCGGGATTGCACCGACCATTTCACACTTTTGGTCTTTCCATGACAGGCTACGCGTGAGGTACATTAGGCCACCACATTCCGCGTAGACGGGCAGTCCAGCATCGATCGCTTTGTAAATTGACCGACGCATGGATGCATTGTTTTCCAGTGCTGCCATTTGGGTTTCCGGAAAACCGCCGCCTATAAACAGGCCATCAATGTCAGGCAATGAACTATCATTGAGTGTGTCAATATAAATCAGTTCAGCACCTGCTTGATTAAAAGCATCGAGGTCACCGGGATAATAAAAGCCAAAAGCAGCATCTTTGGCAATGCCAATACGGCAGGGGGTATCAAGCTTAAATGATGCGGTTGCTTGCGGCAGGTCTGGTAACTCTGGAGTTATAGCCTTATTGGCAATCTGGATTAATGATTCCAGGTCGACCTGGTCGGCAATACGTTCACCGACTGATTCAATGCGTTGTTGTGCCTGATCCATTTCGTTGCTGGGAACGAGGCCTAAATGGCGCTCCACAATTTCCAGTTCCGGATCACGATGCACTGCACCGATAACCGGCACATCCGTATAGTGGTCAATGACAGTTCGAAGTTTAGATTCATGACGGCTACCACCCAACTGGTTGAGAATAACCCCGGCGATGTTTAACTTTGGTTCGAAGGCCTGGTAGCCTAATATCAGTGGTGCAATACCACGCGTCATTCCGCGCGCGTCAATAACGAGTATCACGGGTGCATTTAACAAGGTTGCGAGTGCCGCATTACTATTACTGCCGTCGAGATCCAGTCCATCATATAAGCCCTTGTTGCC
>NZ_CDLKIE010000100.1:0-4311 GCF_975902315.1 Kaarinaea lacus
ATTTTCAATATAAAGAATACTTAATTCGAAAAATAAATATACTAACAAGTAGCCCTTTCCGATATTGCAACGAACTATTCACTTGGTCGTCTGAATAACATAAATTGCTGAAAATCGTTATTTAGTATATTGCCGGAAATTTCCTGGGGGCCATTGGCTCCTTTGTTTTTACAACTATCCATTCAGAAACTCAAAGTATGTAAAGGATGCAGAATGAGTGACTATTTACCAGGCTTGGCTGGCGTGCCGGCAACAAAATCGAATATTTCAGATATTGATGGCGAGAAGGGCATATTATCCTATCGCGGTTATCCTATCGAACAGTTGGCAGCACATAGTTCATTTGAAGAAACCACACTTTTACTGCTTGACGGCGAGTTACCGGATCGCGAAAAGCTGGCAAATTTTGACGCTCAATTGAAAGAGAATCGGCGAGTGAAATATAACATTCGCGATCTAATGAAAACTTTGCCACCCATGGGCCATCCCATGGAAATGCTGCAAACGGCTGTAGCTAGCCTCGGAATGTTTTATGCTGGCAACGAATGTCTGACAGGCGGTGATGCCTGCGAAGATCTTGATTACATCCACAACATGACCGTTAAAATTATTGCGCGTATGAGCACGATGGTCGCAATGTGGGAACACATTCGAAATGGTGACGATCCGATTCCACCTCGGAGCGATCTATCATACGCAGAAAATTTTTTGTATATGCTCAGTGAGAAAGATCCCGACCCATTGCTTGCCCGCATCATGGATGTATGCTTGATACTACACGCGGAGCACACCATTAATGCATCGACGTTTTCCGTATTAGTGAATGGCTCAACATTAGCAAGTCCTTATAGTGTGATCGCATCGGCGATCGGTGCATTATCCGGTCCTTTACATGGCGGTGCGAATCAGCGTGTCCTAGAAATGTTGAACGAAGTCGGAACGCCTGATAATGCCGAGGCTTACGTTAGTAGAAAACTGGAGAAAAAAGAAAAAATTTGGGGCATGGGGCATCGTGAATATAAAACTAAAGATCCTCGTGCAAAAATTTTACAAAAGCTTGTGACTGACTTGCTGGATAAGAAAGGTGGTAGTAATCCAATGCTGGAAACCGCGATCGCTGTAGAAAAAGCTGCAGAAGATCGATTGTCTCATAAAGGTGTATATGCCAATGTGGATTTTTATTCGGGTATTCTTTATTCCGAAATGGGCATAGCTGCCGATCAGTTTACTGCGATTTTTGCCATTGCCCGTTCTGCAGGATGGCTTGCTCATTGGCGGGAACAATTAGGCGATAATCGAATTTTTAGGCCTACCCAGGTTTATACGGGGCACCCCCAGCGAGATTATGCACCCATTGATCAGCGATAATTTCAGGACTAATTTTCTATTAAACGTGTTTTTAAGATTGAGTTATCTCTAAAATAAAAAGGCCCCGAATAATCGGGGCCTTTTTATTTTAAATTTAATTTAATTTTTACAGTCGGCGGTCTGTCATTGCGGAACTGCTAAGAGCAACACTGGTGCGACCCAACGTATCAAGAAGAGTTAAGTAGCCTTGTGTGTTTAATTGGAAGTCCGTACGGTACTTTGCGGTGATTGGAGTAGCGTCAGGTAGCTTGACCGTAAGCGGATTGCGGTGAATACCATTTATACGAAATTCGTAATGTAAATGAGGACCAGTTGCAAGGCCGCTACTACCGACGTAACCAATAACATCGCCCTGATTCACTCTTGCACCTTTCTTCAAACCGCGTTTGAATTTCTGTATGTGTGCATAGACAGTGCTATACCGTCCAGCGTGCTGGATCATGACGGTATTTCCATATCCGCCTTTTTTACCGATAAATGTAATTTTACCATCGCCAGCGGACTTGATTGGTGTTCCTCTTGGTGCGGCATAATCCACACCTTTATGCTGCCGCATACGGTTGAGTACTGGATGAAAACGTTTTCCAAATTTTGAACTGATACGGGTGAAATCTACCGGAGTTCGTAAGAAACGTTTGCGCATGCTCTTGCCTTCCGGTGTAAAATATTCGGCTCGGCCATTGCTATCTACATAACGTACGGCACGATAGGTGTTGCCCTTATTAACAAACTCGGCAGCGAGTATGTCACCATTTCGAACTTTCTTCCCATCCAGAAAATATTCTTCGTAGATTAACGAGAATCGGTCTCCGGTTTTCACGTCTAAAACAAAGTCGATATCCCAGTTAAAAATGTTGGCCAATTCCATAGTCATGCTGCCGGGAATTCCGGCTTCCTGAGCGGCTATAAAAAGAGAGCTTTCAATTTTTCCGGCCGCGTAGGCAATACGTTTGTTCAGTTCAAGCTGTACGTCAGAAGCAGTATATGAATCACCGCTTTTTACTACGTGCAGTGATTGTGCGTTGTTAATGACGTAAACCAGTTCACGCAGCTCTCTGTCTACGATCAGGAATTTAAGTTCTTCCCCGGGAATAAGGCGTTTTAATTTTGCGGTTGGTTTTCCGAGGCGGACAATCTTATGAAGTTCTTTTGGATTAAGTTTAAGTCTTGAAAAGATGGTCGCCAGTGTATCGCCTTTTTTTACTTTGACGCTCTTCCAGTTAACTTCAGGTACATCAAACGAGCCATCAACTGCAGATTCATCGTAAGATGGAATTTCAAGTGGCAAGTTGATCTTGTCGTGCAAAGATACTTGCTGAAAACTGGCCGGTTTATTTTGAGAAACCAGTGAATTAGCACGTGTTGCAACGGCTATGTCAGATATTAAAAAGAAAATTACACCGAACAATGCCACGCTAGCAACCAGAATGACCCAATGGGCATAAGGTACGCGTTTGCGAGGAGTTCTTCCCTTAGGTTTGAAATTTTGTTGGATGACAGGACTATGTGCCATATGTCTACTCACGAAAAGATTACTACCGACTAAATTGAACACGTCGTGTTCAGTGGACTCAGTATACGCATCTACGTAGGTAAAAATCTAGCAATAATTATCTCAATAAAAGATATATCAAAATAACTATTAAAGCAGCTATAGTATTTCAAGAAACGATATATATCTTACCTACTTATCACTCCTAGGAGCGAGGAATTCTATCACAGTTTTGAGATTTAATGATGGCCGAATTTTCGTCGATTCATCACCAGTAATTGGTTATTTAATAAGCAATATTTACAAGCCAAATCACAAATCATTTATGCAATTAGGTTACCATTTCCGGGAGGTTCATATAATATCGCCATTTCACAATTTTTGGTCGAGAGCTACTAGATGAGTGATGTAGAAAAAACCATTGAATTATTGAGACGTGGTACAGAGGAAATTCTGCTCGAGGATGAGCTTCGTGATAAATTAAAAAAGGGGAAACCGCTGCGGGTTAAATGTGGTTTTGATCCTACCGCGCCAGATATCCATCTGGGTCATACTGTTCTAATCAACAAACTAAAAGAGTTCCAGGACCTGGGACACCATGCCATTTTGTTGATCGGTGATTTTACCGCAATGATTGGAGATCCCACCGGTAAAAGTGCAACACGTCCACCGTTATCATTTGAGGAGGCGCGTGAAAACGCTAAAACCTACGAAGCGCAAGTATTTAAAGTCCTCGATAAAGAAAAAACGGAAGTTGTTCACAATTCCGATTGGATGAATAAGAAAAACGCAACGGATATGATTCGCCTTGCGGCTAAATATAACGTTGCGCGTATGCTAGAGCGAGACGATTTCAACAAGCGATTTAAGAGTGGGCAGTCAATTGCTGTCCACGAATTCCTCTATCCTCTGATTCAGGGTTGGGATTCTGTGGAACTTAAAGCTGATATCGAGTTAGGCGGTACCGATCAAAAATTTAATCTATTAGTGGGACGGGAGCTGCAAAAGGAACAAGGCCAGGTTCCGCAAGTAGTAATTACTACGCCGTTACTTGAAGGATTGGACGGTGTGAAAAAGATGTCCAAGTCTCTTGGCAACTATATCGGCGTTGATGAGGCACCAGACGAAATTTTTGGAAAAG
Source organism: Kaarinaea lacus (assembly GCF_975902315.1). Taxonomy (NCBI): domain Bacteria; kingdom Bacillati; phylum Cyanobacteriota; class Cyanophyceae; order Nostocales; family Nodulariaceae; genus Kaarinaea; species Kaarinaea lacus. The sequence continues at coordinate 4,002 of NZ_CDLKIE010000100.1, forward strand.
TCATGTCTATTTCCGATGAGCTAATGTGGCGATACTTTGAATTGCTGAGCTTTCGTCCAGTTTCTGACATTGAGGAATTCCAAAAAAACGTGCAGCATGGAGCTAATCCCCGAGATATTAAATTTATATTGGCCCAGGAAATCGTAGCCCGTTTTCATTCAGAATCAGATGCTCATAAAGCGCAGGATAATTTTATCGCGCGCTTTCAAAAGGGGGCCATGCCCGATGAAATGCCGGAGGTTAAATTGTCTTCGCAAGATGGGTTATTGCCTATCGCCAATCTATTAAAACAAGCGAATTTAACGAAAAG
>NZ_CDLKIE010000101.1:0-5669 GCF_975902315.1 Kaarinaea lacus
GTCGATTCCGCGATATTGCTCCAGAACTTCCTCTTTGGGCAGGCCATATCGGTTCCTGTAGCCTACCGAAATTAGCGCCAATTTTGGTGTGACAGCATGCACAAACTGTTCACTTGAGGAGCTACGGCTTCCATGGTGCGGTACAACCAGTACATCCGCTCTGAGATTGTCGTCATTACGGGCAAAATATTTAACTAATTGTGCCTCAACTTGACGTTCAATATCGCCAGTGAGTAACAATTTAGCGTTTCGGGTTGTAATTTGTACAACACAGGACATATTATTGTCCCGCTCATCCTGAAAACCCTGACCTGGGTGCAGCACCGAAAATTCCACCCCATCCCAGCGCCACTGTTTACCGGCTGTACAAAATTCAACATCGGGATTCTGTAAGGGTATATTTACCGACTGCATCACATTGATAACGTTAATGTGCTGCATTACCGAGGCATATCCCCCGGTATGATCCATATCATCGTGGCTTAAAATCAGTCGATCGATACTGGCTATGCCCTGGCTTCGCAAATAGGGCACCACAACAGCACTGCCTGCATCAAACTGATCGCTATAGCGTGGACCCGTATCGTACAGTAACACGTGGTGCGAGGTCTGGATCACTACCGCCAAACCATGCCCAACATCTAACAAGGTTAACCGTGCCATGCCTTGATCTAATGGCTGCTTTGGGAAAAACACCAGGGGTAATAACCAGAAAATCCCGAGCCATCGTGACGGTACCCCTCGCGGTGCAAGAATCCAGACAAGGCCAATCAAGGCCGGCAGTAAAGTCCACGAGGGTGGTTTAGGCGTGATCCATAATAACTGATCAAGGCGGCTTAAACTATTAAGTAAAGGCCAAAGCGCATCCAGGCTAAGCGCCGCGAGCCACAAGGTCCAGTAGGCCAAATCACCCCATAGCAGGATCAATAATCCACTTAACAGACTTAGGGGCACGGTAATAAAACTGACCAGGGGCACAGCCACCAGATTAGCAACCGGTGAAACCAGGGGTACCTGCTGAAACCAGAACAGCAGTATGGGCGCCAAACCGACTGCGATCATCCACTGCACGCGCCCCCACTTCCACCACCAGCTTGAGGTATTTAACCTGCCTACCATTGTGTAAAAAATGGTCGCAACTGCACCGAAGGATAACCAGAAACTTCCACTGATGACCGCGCTAGGATCGTAGAGCAACACTGCCACTAAAGCGATGGCTAATATCTGGCTTGGGATGAGCGAGCGCTGGGACCATATCGCCATCATTGCGACCGCAACCATAATCAGCGCCCGTTGTGTGGGCAATGTGAATCCCGCTAATGCAGCATAGACTAGCGCGGCCATCATGGCACACAAGGCGGCCGCTCTGGGCGTTGCGATATAGAGTGAGAGTTTAGGAACACGCCGCCACAGCTGCGAGAACAGAAAAAATGCCAGGCCCGCGACCAGGCCAATATGCAGGCCCGAAATAGCCATTAAATGACTGGTACCCGTGCCGGTTAACACGCGCCACTGTTCATGAACGATAGCTTGCCGGTCACCGACTACCAGCGCAGAAATAAAACCAGCCGCCGTATTTTCCGGAAGTCGCATTGCAATCGTACGACTTAAATACTCACGCAATTGGTGCACTTTGGAGTTCCAGCTGTCATCAACCCCAATGAGTCGATTCAAATCGCGCGTTTTGGAAAGGTCACGAACATAGCCTGTCGCATGAATATCGTGCTGATACAGCCAGGCTTCATAGTCAAATCCGCCCGGATTACTAAAACCATGCGGACGCTTTAACCGAACCACCAGTTGCCAATGTTGTCCCACCGAAATCTGGGGCGCCGTTTTATACCAACTTATTTGAATCCGTCGCGGGACTTGTCCGGTGATCGATGTTGAACCTGTCTTTTGTGTTACTTTTTCCTGTAATTCGCTTAAATCCATCACGTCCAGTTGGAAGCGCGTACGATCAGAGTTTTTATTGGGTAGCGAAGAAACGATGCCATTCACCAGCAGGTCTTTACCCTCTAAAGTCGGGGAAATTTGCCCCGCGATCTTGTCATGGGCAATCAAAACAGAGTATAAAAAGCCAATACAAACAAAGAACACAGGGCGATACTTTGGGAAACATATTGCCAGTGGAATGATTGGTATCAGAAACAGAGACCATTCAATTGAGGGTAAATCTGCAAGTGATTGGCAAATTAAAACCCCTGCAAGAAATCCAATACTTGCCAGCTGAATCATCGTAGAAAACGTAGTGTAAAGACCAAATCAGATTTTTTTTATAATTATTCTAAAAACTAATATCACATGCCAAAGCGAATTATAAAACGCTTTTTACCGGATCACGACAAAATTCGCGAGCATAAGCATTTGCAACTGCTAGGCCCGTTATTACATGATCCGAATCTGCTCCATCTTAACAGACGATCCGTCTCTGGCGCATTCGCAGTGGGATTATTTATGGCCTGGATCCCGGTTCCATTTCAAATGCTGCTGAGTGCTATTGTTGCCATTCTCGTCCGGGTGAATTTACCAATTTCCGTGGTACTGGTCTGGATTACTAACCCTGTCACCATGCCCCCCATGTTTTACTTTGCTTATAAAGTGGGTACCTGGATTCTGGGACACCCCGCGGAAGATTCCAACTTTGAAATGACCATGGAATGGCTAACTAAGAGCATAGATGACATTTGGCAACCCCTGCTACTGGGTAGCCTGATTGTTGGCGTGGTTAGTTCTGTTCTGGGTTTTGTTATTATTCGCTCGTTATGGCGATTGAAAGTGGTTCAAAACTGGAAGGAACGAAAAGCAAAACGACACGCAAGAAAACTGGCCGCTAAATCAAAACAGCCTCATACTGAATCTTAAATCCATTGGCAGTTCCGCTAATTAGTTCTGCATCATGCCGAATGCAAGACGCCATCTTCCAACACTAGAATACGCTGCATATGTTTTGCCAGATCTCCATCATGTGTAACCATAACGATACTGGTTCCCAACGCGTTATTCAGGGATAACATAAGTTCATAAATAGTGTGAGCCGTCTTATTATCAAGGTTTCCTGTTGGTTCATCCGCCAATACACAAACCGGGTCGGTTACAAGCGCTCGAGCTATCGCCGTTCTTTGTCGTTCACCCCCGGACAGTTCACCGGGCTTGTGCCGTAAGCGCTCTGCCAAACCCACCTTCTCCAATATATCTGCGGCTTTTTCTTTTACCACGCTGGTCGACTCACCACGAATCAGTAATGGCATACCGACATTTTCCAGGGCAGTAAACTCGGGCAATAAATGATGAAACTGATACACGAATCCCAAATATCGATTACGTAATTGGCCGCGGGCACTTTCATCAAGTTTTGATATCTCTTGTCCGGCAATGCTCACTGTACCGCTGGTACAACTATCTAACCCACCAAGTAAGTGTAATAATGTACTTTTACCTGAACCGGAACTTCCCATTATGGCAACTTGCTCGCCGGGACGCACCGAAATGCTGGCACCCTTCAAAACATCAACTGAGAGGCTACCTTCGGCAAACGTTTTTCGCACATCCTTGCACTCAATGACAGTATCGGCGGTACTATTCATAACGCAACGCCTCTGCTGGTTGAGTGCGCGCGGCACGCCAGGCTGGATAAATGGTAAATGCCACACTCAATAAAAATGCAACCACAGTAATTTGGCTAACATCATCCCAATGCAGTTCTGATGGAAAATCACTGATGTAGTAAACATCGGCTGGCATGAAGTCAACACCAAACAATCCTTCAATAAACGGCACCACAGTTTCCACGTTGAGCGCCAGTGACACGCCTCCTATGGCTCCCAATAAGTTACCTATGACGCCTATAACTGCACCCTGAATCAAAAAGATAAACATGATACTTCGAGGTTTTGCACCCAGGGTTCTTAAAATCGCAATATCGGCCTGTTTATCGGTTACTACCATTACCAATGACGCCATTATGTTGAATGCAGCCACGGCAACAATCAGCATCAATATAAAAAACATCATGCGTTTTTCAATATTCACCGCGCGGAAAAAATTTGCATGTTGCAATGTCCAGTCGCTCAACCAGTACAGGCCTGGCAAAGATCTCGAGAGATCCTGCCTGACCCATGGAGCCTGAAACAAATCATCCAGTTTCAAACGTATGCCAGTGACGTTGTCACCCATACGAAACAATTTAGCGGCATCCTTAATGTGCATGAATGCCATAGCGGTGTCATAGTCATTATGTCCAACTTCAAATACACCGACTACAGTGAACCGCTTCAGTCGAGGCAATATGCCTGCGGGCGTCGTCATCGCCTGAGGCGTTACCAGGGTAACCTTTTCTCCCACTAGCACACCCAGTGACCTCGCCAGTCCTTTACCAAGGATAATGTTGTATTCACCTTCCTTCAGGTCAGACAACTGCCCCTGTAGCATTTTTTCCCAGACATTGGAAACCCGCGGTTCCTCCGCGGGCAGTACGCCACGGATAATCGTACCACTGACTTCCTGACCAAAGGTCAACATACCTTCAGAACGGATATAAGGTGCCAGCCCTATTACCCGCGGTTGAGACGACAATACCTGGTCTGCAACATTACGCCAGTCTTTTAACTCTCCTTCGTAACCACTAATCGTGACATGAGAGGCCATACCTAATATGCGTTCGCGCAATTCAGTAATAAATCCATTCATGACAGATAGCACAGTAATCAAGGCAGTAACGCCCAACGCTATGCCTAACATGGATGAAAAAGAAATGAAGGAAATAAACTGGTTGCGACGTTTGGCGCGGATATAGCGCAAACCGACAAACAGCTCCAGGGGTCTAAACATTCAGGTCAATATCGCTCGTTTTCTTATGTTGAATTGAGTTATACAAGATTGATTAACAATTGAACCGCGCTGATACTAGCACGGCTGGTGACAGAAGTCATACGTCAGCAACTGGATGTTCATTATGGCTGTATTTCACCCAACATTTACAAATAGAAACGCCGCTGTGGAATTCCACAAACGGCATAGTTAAAAATTCGAGTTTCGGATCTAAGCTAGCCAGATTATTTTACCGCTTATTGCGCTATCAAACATCAATAACAATGTTTTCGTCAGGCTTGTAGAGCCACATCTGATAAAGAGAGATTAGCGCCTGTGCACCAAAGCAGGTACCCATTACCGCACCACTACCCAGCACAACGTAAGCAAACGGAGGAAACAGTTTGGTGAGATACCAGGACGCAATATCCAGCAAAATTGATAAAAACGGCAATGCGATAATCAGACACTTTAGAACCTTCACTTTCATATAAGCATGACAGAAAATCGTGCCCATTATGAAAAATATAAAGGTAAGACCAAACAAATGGATATGAGAAACACGAATCAACGTGAAGATATCCATACCTGTATCCAGCTCGGCAGTCTTCGCTACATTGGAGTGATCGGACAAATTCGGAATATGTGGATTACTGCCATCATGACAGACATTACAACGTTGTTGGATAATACCTTCTATCGTACTAAAATCTTCAGCCATAGCACCACGGCGTACCCGCGAATGAGAAAGATGAAATCATTGCCTGGGTACGCCGTGGTGCTATGGCTGAAGATTTTAGTACGATAGAAGGTATTATCCAACAACGTTGTAATGTCTGTCATGATGGCAGTAATCCACA
>NZ_CDLKIE010000102.1:0-4787 GCF_975902315.1 Kaarinaea lacus
CTATTGCAAAAATACAGACATTCGCTTGTGGATCGAACGACTGGCGTTAATTTACGAGGTGCCGTTATCCGGCACCGACTCATAATTGAACCGCTCGCCAGGTTAACCCATAAAATACACTATTATTTAGTGCCAGATGACTCGTACTTTATATCTGTAACTATTCCATTTTCATCAAACGTCACTCTTAAATTCTGGACGTAAAATTGAAATCCTTTAGCTTGCACATATAAATAATTGTAAGCGTCACCGTTTTTATCATCTATAATCGGATATATAAATTTTCCTTTTGGTTCTCCTAATAACTCTCTTATTTGAGATTTAGACCATCCTTTCTTTATTTCTTTGACTTTTTCAGAGTCATAATAAGTTGAATCACTCTTAAATGTGCTCGTGAATTCATACCCTACTAATATATCCTTCACATAGAGTAAACCCAGTGTTCGCGCGGGTGTAACCTCTTCAAAAACCGCTTCTCCCCCTGCATTTGCAAATGAATATGAATTCGTCTCAACATTTTCTCCATTAAATAGTTTTTCGCCAGTTTGATAAGGTTCTCCAAGCGTTAGACGTAACTCTGATTTTGTCGTTTTACCCAATACCAGTTTTTCTTTACCTGGTTTAATAAAATCCGTCCCTGCACAGCCTGTTGATAACAAGACTATGATACTAATACCAACTACCAATATTTTTTTCATTTATTGTCCTTTTTATACGGTTTGCAAAAAAACTTACATAGGCGCGTCATCACCGGAGTCAAGTGTGACGCCTGTTTATGTGTATATTTCACATTCATTCAATTTTAAGAAATAAGTTTTGATATTCTTCATTAGGGTCGTCATCATGAAGCCATCACGTTTTTACATGACCACCCTTTGCTTTGGCAAAGAATATTGTACTGCTGTCATATTGGCTGTATTCGTTTTTTTCGTAAGCTACAATCTCTCCTGCGATAAAAACTGATCGAGATCTACGAAAGTTTTTTGACTTTGTAATTCTTTCCGTCCTTAAATGGGAGCTCTCGCCAAATATTCATTCTTTATTACACATAACGTACTGCATCAGTTGTGTGGTTCAACATGAATAGAAATGTCGTGTACGTCGAATCGTTCTGCCAATAAGGTTTCTAGCTGGTCCGTAATTTCATGAGCAGCTTCCGTAGGTAACTTTGCGTCCACCTCGATTATTAGATCCACTGCACGTGTGGAACCCACCCACCTTGAGCGAACTCTGCGTATTGCTCGCACACCATCAACACCTATTACTACTGACCTCAATGTCTCTGGGTCGATGGCTCTTTCATCCAGTAGTACCGGCAGAGTTCTTTTGAAAAGGCTGAATGCGAGATAGAGTATCAATCCTGCAACTGCCAAGGCAATTAATTGATCCATCCAAATCCATCCCAAGGCAGATAATTGCCAGCCAGCAATAACGCTGCTGGTAACCAAAACATCTGAGAGCGTGTGATTCGCATCCGCTAGCAGGATATCCGATTTTAAGCGCTTAGCCCAGCCGCGTTGCCAGGTCGATATAACAATGTTTATGGTCAGTACTACGAGCATCAGCCCGAGTTCTAAGCGGCTAGTGGTTATCTCTGTTGTTTCGCTTGTAATGGCACGAATAGCAAGCTCGAAAGCCAGAATTGCCAGCAATGCAGCCAGGGCAAATACAGCGACTGTTTCGAACTTTCGATGGCCGTAAGGATGCCTGGAATCTGCAGGTTTAACCGAATGACGGGTTACAAACCATGCGACGATATTATTTAAAATATCGGTAAGCGAGTGAACAGCATCGCTTACCACTGCAAGCGAACCAGTTCCTATACCAACTACCAGTTTAATAATTAAAACAGTTAAGTTGGCAAGCCCTTCGACGAGGATAACGCGTAGAACTTTGATATCCCGTTGGTCCATGCGACCCATCATAATCATTTTGACGCAAATAGTTCGTACTGAATATTAGTAGTTTATTCCAGGTTTTCTGTATATCAGTCTATAGCTAAAGACGGCTTCAAATCAAATGTTAGCGCACTTTTTAGGTTTACTATAGCGAAGACAGGTGAATTATAATTGATTTCGCCTAACGACCTGCCTTCATTTGCGTAGGCGCGTTAGCGCCGGAGTTAAATGAAAGGCCTTACTATGTATTTTTTTCTTCATAATTAATATGACAAACATCACACACTTTTTTAACTACGCCTATTCGGACAAAAAAGTTATATATTTTACAACCTACACAAATTCCACATACTGATTCCAGCCACATAAAAAGCAAACAAGCCGCCAAGAAATAGAAAGCTATTGATTGCATTACTGTGTAATAAAGTGAAATCTGGCAGAGAATAGCTAATACCAAACCTATTAACCAGGCGAATATTTTTGGCCGCAGCGGCTGATAGATAGGAATTTGTTTGTTCGTAAACATGACACCTAAAATACTGGTAATAGAAAAGTGTGATGTTTTTACAAACATGGCCATCAACATTTCGTACATCACGAAAAATATGAGCGAATACGCAAAAGTATGATCATATGTACGCTTTATAATAGTATTGTTTATTGTATCCACTATTAATTGATCATGATTGCCATGATCAAGCCGAATAAAGAGCAAAATCACTGGAATTAAAAACAACAACCCCGCTCTAGCGCGCACAGCCCTTTCATTAATTAGAATTATTCCAGCCGAAGTGCCATTTTCGAACTTAAACCAGTGATCTTGAAACTTCTTTTTTAACAACGGTTAATTCCTCACAATTTTATTTACTCATAACGAGACTGTAGAAAAACCCAGTGACGAAATATGGGCTTTTCTGGCTGTTGCGTTTTACCTTTCAATGGTAATGATTCCATCATTTTAGTCGATGAACGAGCCTGGTTGATCCTTTTTATGCGGCCAGTCGCCCATAATTGGCCAATTTCTCTATATTGTGGATCATACAATAGAGTTGCCATTGGCCTTGAACCTTCTGTTTACCTCTTAAGTGAAATCGATTGAGCTTCTTGTTCGTCCCAATATTAGCAAATACCGGTTCCACCACGGACATCCGATGACTATAGAAGTATTTGCCTTGCTCACTGTCCACTCGATGTTTCATCCAATCTGTGTATGTGGGAGCACGTTTTGATTCAGTGATAAACGATACGTGTCTTCCATGCCCCTTGCGACTGTTCGCCGCCGCTGGATTTCGCATACAGCGGTGCTTCAGCTGACAATGGCGGCATTTGCTCAATCGGCCTTCGAAAAACAGTTTCAGGTTGCCGCAGTCATCAACCCCCTCATGCCAGAGCCACATCTCTTCTCCCGCCGGGCAATGGCAAGTCTTGTTAACAGGATCGAAGTGAAAGTCATCAGACGTAAATAACGTGACGTCATCATCCGGGTTGCGCCGGTGTGTTTTCTTTCCATACTTTGCTTTCTGATCACTGAACTTGGGATCACGGCTGCGAAAATTTTTGTCGGGTATATAGCCATCAATGTGGTGGTCATGTAAATATTTCATATTGTCTTCGTTGGCGTAGCCCGTGTCAGCGGTCACAATAACGCCTTTCTTATAGATATTTTCACTCATGCCTAGCCGTTGAAAGCGCTCTTTAACCTGCTCAAGAACGGGTTGTAATATATGGTGTTCCTGGCCTTCTCCAAAGGCCTGGGCATCGACAATGATCTGATGTTTTTTATCGACGGTCGCCACCCCATTGTAACCCTGGATTGTCCCTTTGCTGGTGGTCATTTTGCAGGATTCGTTGTCGGTGATATTACTCTTCACTTCCTTTTTTCGTTTGCCCTGGCCCATCCGTGGGCTGGCTGACTTTAAAAAGGCGTCTATCCGGTCAAAGGCTTTATCTAGAGTGTCGATGGTTTGCGCGGTACGCTTGAGGCGTTCTTCTTCACGCGACTCGCTTTTATCCAGCCGTTGGTGTTCACGCAGATGATGACGTATCCGGCGCTGGATCTTGTCGCGTTTGGCTTTGAGTTCTTTTAACGTGCCAGAGTGTTCCTTGGCGGCGTTGGAGGACATCTTACACCCGTCGATCGCGAACAGTTCCTTTCCCAGCATTCCCTGTTGATCGCAAATCAATAACACTTGCTCGAACAACGATTCGATCTGTTGGGGATGTTCGCTGACGAACGCCGCAATGGTAGTGTAATGCGGCACCGTATCACACGACAGGGCTTTGAAGATAATATTGGTTTCACAATGCCATTGAATCTCTCGACTTGTCTTAATGCCTTTGGAATAGGCATATAAGATGATTTTTAATAACAACGCCGGATCATAGGCGGGACGGCCGCCTTCATCATTTTGGTATTCGGGATAAAATATTGAAAGATCCAACTTATTATCAACTATGTGATGAACCGCGAATTCAAAGGTCCCTGGTTGAAGCTGGTCTTTGAAGTTGATCACGACCATCGTGTTCTGATCGTAGTGATACGGCTTAAACTTAGGCATGGGCATTCCTCCTTATGCGCTTACCCAGTTTATCAATTTCTTCTCATTTTTCGGAGTTTTTCTACGGCCTCAACGCCGAGCTAACCTGCCGAAGCCGCGTAGCGGCTGAGGTCAGAGCATGGCCGTTTAGGCCATGCGGGGTTGAGCGACTTTTTATGTGAGAGTTTACGCATAACCCTAAAGAAGAATTTAGACAGGAATACCTGAAATTGCAGCGGGACGTCTAGTAGAGCCTGCGTTAAACAATATACTTAGTTTGCTTGCCAAAGCGTAATTTGCATCACTGGGATCAATCCAGTTATTTTCTTCACAATATCTTTCGTAATCTTTA
>NZ_CDLKIE010000103.1:0-8953 GCF_975902315.1 Kaarinaea lacus
TTCCCGCTGATGATATCGTGGTTTTAACGCGCATGGGAGATTTATTAGCCATTGACAGGGCTTTGTTAAAATATTTCCCGTATCAACCTACGGCACGCGACGTTTGGGTAACAATCCCAAAGGAATCGCTGGGTGGTGAAACACCGCTGGCGATTATGTTGTCTCAGGGCAGTAACGGGATTAGTGAAGTCAGGCGGCTTGCGGAGTCATTGTTGGAGCGTGACGTATGAGGAACTAGTCACTGGTTTCTATTTTTTTAAGTTGTGTGGGACCGAGGCATTTTTCAATTTCTTCTTTGTGCAAAGTTTCTTTATTTTCCAGTTCGCTTATGAGCCTGTCCAGTTGAGAACGGTGTGAGTGTACTACTTCAGTGGCCCTTTGTTCCGCTTTCAATAGAAGCTGGTGGGTTGCTTCATCTACGGCTTCTGCAGAATGTTCACTATAACGGCGAGGTTGGGCAATTTCACGTCCGAGAAAGGGGTGTTCCTCACTTTCCCGCAAATCGACCGGGCCAATTTCCTCTGACATACCCCAGCGGGAAACCATGGCACGTGCCATTACGGTAGCCTGGTGAATATCATCATCGGCACCCGAACTTAGCGAACCTAATAATTCCTTTTCCGCAGTACGTCCTCCGAGCATCACGGCCAGTCGATCGTGAAGGTATTCTTCTGGTAAGGTGTGACGCTCGTGTTCAGGTAATTGTTCTGTCGCACCCAAAGCGCGACCATGGGGAACAATGCTTACTTTATGCAGGGTATCAGCATTAGGCAGGTAGTAAGCAACCAGTGTATGTCCGGCTTCATGAACCGCCAGACGATGCTTCTCATCTGGTTCGATGGCCAGAGTTCGTTCAGTGCCTAAAATAACTTTATCTCGAGCGTCTTCAAAATCAGTTGTGGTAATTTGCTGTTCGCCCTTGCGTGCAGCAAGTATGGCTGCTTCGTTGGCAAGGTTTTTTAAATCAGCACCGGAAAAGCCCGGCGTGCCAGCAGCGATTTTGTCCAGGTCTACATCACTGGCGATAGGCTTGTTTTTTATGTGTACCTTTAATATCGCGATGCGATCATTTCGGTCGGGTAAATCCAGTGTAACATGACGATCAAAGCGACCAGGTCGCAGCAGGGCTGGGTCCAGAACATCCGGCCGGTTGGTTGCAGATAATACTAACACGGCTTCGCGTCCGGTAAATCCATCCATTTCTGCCAGTATCTGGTTAAGTGTTTGCTCCCGTTCATCATGTCCGCCACCAAGCCCCGTACCGCGGGTGCGTCCAACGCTGTCCAGTTCATCAATAAACACAATACTGGGCGCGCTTTTTTTTGCGGCTTCAAACAGGTGCCTTACACGTGAAGCGCCCACGCCCACAAATACTTCAATGAATTCCGAGCCGGAAATTGAAAAGAAGGGGACTCCCGCTTCACCAGCCAGGGCCCTGGCCAGCAATGTTTTTCCCGTGCCGGGTGGACCCATCAAAAGTATGCCTTTGGGAATTTCTGCGCCCAGCTTACGGAATTTTTCGGGATTCTTGAGGTACTCAACCAGTTCAGTCACTTCACGCTTGGCGTTTTCCTGACCGGCTACATCTTTAAAAGTGATCTCCGGGATTTCGGCTTTTTTTGATGGGGGTTCGAGAAAATCTTTAAGCTCACCACCGGGACCGCCAATGCGTCCACCTATATTTCGCATGGCACGCCGCATCAGCCATACGAAAAATCCGATAAAAATAATCCATGGTAAAAGCCCCAGTATCAGTCTTGCCCATACACCTTCTTCTGCAGCCGAAGATACATTGACCTTAACACCATGTTCCTCCAGCATTGGTAACAGTGTGTCATCCCCAATATCCGGTATACGGGTTTTGAATCGTTGACCAATTTCACCCCTGGGTCCGATGGGCTGTGGCTGATCAAGTTTACCTTCTGCGATTTGACCTTTTAACACCACTTCGGTGACACGCTGTTCTTTTACGCGTTGCTTGAATACACTGTAAGGAATATCAAAAGTGCGTTCCTGTCCGACAGGGGAGATCTGGAGTAATAGTAATAATACGAGTAAGGCAAAGGAAAACATTATCCAGTAACGGATAAAATTAACAGGGGGCTGTGGTGTTTTCGCGTTCACGGTTATTTATATTACTCTAAATCTACCGGATAGTGCAGCATGCAGAGAAAATATGCCCATTATTTAGTGAATACGCACAAAGTTGCTTTTTATTTCAGTGGCCAGATAATCTTTCCTGGAGCCGAGCTTTTTATATTCAAAACTATCGATTTTCCACGCATGATTATCTTGTGTGTAATCTATAAGTACGTTCCATAGTTCAACTTCCTGTCCTTCATCAGATTGATTGGTGTCTAAGATGGATACCAGTGCCAGGGTAGCGATTCCTTTGTCACATTTCGCTGAGTAGTCAAAAACAATGACAATATCTTTAAGTGTATTCAAATTATCCCAGTACTGGGTCAAATAACGTTGTTTGCTGGCTTCTCCCCGGGCATTGGCCAGCTTATCCGAATAATATAGATTAAAGTTTTGTGAAAAATAATTAGTCAAGTCCTCTAGTCTGGTAGCAGTATTGATATGCTCTCGATAGTTTTTAAATTGTTCATATAAATTATCAGCATTTATCTCGCATTTTGCGTCGGCCGGGCAGGAAATAATGCCAGCAAGAAAAATGAGTCCAGGTTTTATGATACGGTGCCACATCGGAATAATTAGCTGTTCGTGTCGTTATTATAACTTTCTGGCCATGACAATTGCGGGTAAGCGTCCGCGTCGTGAAGGGTAATAGTTCTTTCGCATTTTAGTTTTACGAAAACCGAGCGATTTATACAATTTGATTGCAACACTATTTGTGGGTCTCACCTCCAGCCAGGATATTGCTGCGTGACGTTGACGGGCTTCTGACAGTAAATGTAGCGTCATCTTTTTACCCAATCCCACACCGCGATAGCGAGGAGCGATACAAATATTCATGAGGTGGCCCCAGTTGTTTTTAATCTGGATAATGCCGAATCCAACGATCTCTTTCTCAGCTTCCAAAATCCAGCAGCTCATGCCTGTACGTAACGCACCTCGAAAAAGCCAGGTTGGCCATGGGTGCGAATAACATTGCTTTTCCAGTCTGACAATGGAATCAAGGTCAGGTTCGTGCATGGGCCGAATCAGAAATGAGACCTGTGGAGAATATGTTGATGAACGGTAAGCCTTTAATGATTTGCTGTTCTTTCTTTGTGTCATGTATCGACTCTAATAGGATCTAGTTGGTTGTTTAATGATGATAATCAAAGAAGATTCATAAATTAAGTGTAAGAATACAGCAAGTTAAAAGCATGAAAAACAGCAGGCATTGCTACCTATATGGGTTGTGCATTTTATTATTGTATTTTCAGGCAATAGGATGTGTTGTGGCCCAAGTAACCGCTTCCAAAGTTATCACGCTGCCATCACCTGATATAACAGGCGACAAGTTCCTTGAGCAATTATTGCAGGAACGCCGATCTGTGCGTGAATATCAACAATCCAGTATATCCCTGGCCCATATTGGACAATTGCTCTGGGCGGCACAAGGTGTTACGCATGCAAAGGGTTTTCGCACGGCGCCGTCGGCTGGCGCGCTCTATCCGTTGGAGCTTTATGTTGTCGTAAAAACAGTCGAAAACCTTCAACCCGGCATCTACCATTATGATCCTGATAGTCATACCTTAAAAATTACTCGGGAAGGAGATTTTAGTAAAATTCTGGTGCGTGCTGCCTATGGTCAGTCATCGGTCGGTGATGCTGCAGCGGTGGTAGTGTTCACAGCGATCTATGAAAGAACGACATGGAAATACAATAAGCGTGGTGAACGCTATGTGCATATTGAAACGGGTCATGCTGCTGAAAACCTGTTTCTCCAGGCACAGGCGTTGGGCCTGGGTACCGTGGTAATTGGTGCATTTTATGATGACGAAATGACTGACGTGCTACAGCTGGATTCAAACGCCAGTCCGCTTTTATTGATGCCTGTCGGACACCGGTGACCTGGCGGTCATTGTAACTATTGCTTGTTTGTAACTATTGCCTGTTTGCTAGTGACAATAACATTAAAAATAGCCCATTGGTCATCTTTGCGAACGGCTCGTACATTAGCTTGTCTGGCGTATCTTCCGATGAGTGATAGTAAGGATATCGATAGAATGCTGTGTCGGTAATCATAAAAGCCCTGTAACCCTGTCGCCAAAATGACAGGTGGTCACTCCATGATACACCCGGTACAACTGCCAAAGTAGCAATATGCTCTACGGGAAAATCGGTTACGGCGCGGAACGCTTTTACTGCCTTCAGCATAGTGCGACGTGAACGCAAGTTTGATACAAATGCAATAAAATTACCCGTTTGTGGATAGAAATGCTTAAGTAAAGGTGGGTAATGCTGGCTATCGGGCTGTGAATCATAGTATCCAATAGTTTCCAGTGAAATCATGTAACTGATTTTGTCTCCACACCGTTTTGCCTGTTTTGCGTAAACCATGCTACCCATATTGTTCCAGTAGAAAAAAGGCGGTTCCTCGTTGGCAAAGGCCACAAAGCGAACGGTTTTTTTGTGCTGGGTGGTTATCGATAGCCGAGAAAGCTCCAGCAACGCGGCAATTCCACTACCGTTGTCGTTGGCACCAGGGCTTCCCATCACGGAGTCATAGTGGGCGCCAATGAGTATGATGTCACCATCCTGGTTGCTGCCGGTACTGGTAACTTCCAGGTTGGCACATTGCATGCCTTTTACATCGTAACTGTGCTGAGTAACTTCGTAACCTTGCTGTTGCCATTCCTGGCTAATATAGTTAGCTGCGGCGTTTAGCGCGTGGGGGTGAAAGATATTGTGCTCGCCGATTTCACCAGCAAGCTTATTAACATGGATTTCCAGACGATCAGCAGATACTGGCTCCATAGTTCTTAAGATCATAGTGTTATGCGATCACAGTTTTAAGTGATCATTGTATTAAGTGACCATAGTTCTAGGCAATATGATGTTTGCCAACGACCTGCACGGAGCTTGCCTGCGGTCCCTGTTCCCCCATCTCTTCATGGAAGCGAACTTCAGTACCTATTTCAAGATCTCCAAATTCTTCATCAAGCACGCTGTTACGATGAAAATAAATTTCCCGACCGTCAGCGGTTTCAATTTTACCGAAGTGTTCGTCTGGTGAAAGACTGACCACTTGTCCATGTGATGGTGTTTCATGGTGTTTTACATCGCCGCGTCGAACCCTGGCCAGGTCCTGCAACTGGCGTTGCGCAGCATTGAAAGCATCGCGTACTGCAACATAAGGATCCTCGTGTGCATGATGTAAATCCCGGCCACGTGTGACGTTAATTTCATGCCCTGGCACAGTGATGTTAATGCTGATTTGATACAACTGTCCCTGATGCTTATGTTGGTGAGGTGCTTCTACAACGACGCGACAACTCATAATATTGTCGACATATTTATCAAGGCGTTCGGCATGCTCTCTGATATCTGCATCCAGTGCATCGGAAGGCTCCATGTGGCGAAACGTAACTTGCAATGGAAGTTTCATAGCCAGATCCTCTCTTATTTCCTAATATAAATTTTAAAAGGGTTTGAGGACATAACACACTGATATAGATCAAGTTTTTCCGATTTGGGCATAACAAAAATCTGTTACAAACCAGCAACATAACTTTTCGGTTTAGAAACCAAACTGATACGAGTGTGGCATATGCTTTAACTCGATGGAATGAGAAAGACCTCACCAGTCATAGATGAACAACGATACAGGGGAAAAATCATGAAAAACTGTTGCAACGTAATGGTATATATTCAGCAATTTGTTGATCGGCAACAAATGGCAGATGCGAAGCAAATCGTTGATACTTGCAAGGGCATCATTAATAGCATGCTGGGGCAAACATCAGCAAATCTGTTGTTAGTGGATTACGATCCAGGCGTGGTATCTGGTAAGGAAATCCTTGATACTTTGAGAGGACATGGAATTACCGCTAAACTGATAGGTATGTAGTTTTTAACAGGCAAGTGTTAGAGGTTAGCTGTGCTGAATAAGACGCACTCTTTAAAATTTATCGTGTTGATCAGTATTTTATGCCTTTTGCCGGTAACTCAGGTATCGGCAGAAGGCAAAGTGCTGCGTGGCGTTGATGAGGATGCGCAATTACCTTTTTGGGAATGGCGAAGTGATACGGTATCTCTTCGCCTGGTACAGCGCTTGCCGGATCAAACACGGGCTTTTTTTGTGGCGCGGGGATTCAATAAGGAACATGCCGAGCGTATTGCACAAAGCTGTATTTTTCAGACTGTCTATAAAAATGTTGCATCAGCAACGTCGCAACGGATCATTAAGTATGATTTGACGAAATGGAAAATCACCAGCAATGGCAAGGTGCAATCACTTAAAACGAGAGAAGTGTGGGAGCAGGAGTGGAATGAAGCAAAAGTGCCAGCATCAGCTAAAATTGCATTTTCCTGGTCACTAATTCCTACTCAGCAAAGTTATCAACCTCAGGATTACAATTGGGGTATGACTTCTTATAATTTGCCACCCGGTACACGCTTTGACCTGAAAATGGTGTGGACGCAACAGGGAATTGAGCATAGCGGTATAATTAGAAACATAGAATGTGCGCCAGATATTCACCTGGACCCCAAGGAAGCTTTTTAACTTATATGATGAATTAAAGTATGACGTATTTACGTGAGATTTTTCTGGTAGCACTATGTTTATTGCAGACAATAAATATTGCATCTGCCGAAAATTCTCAGCCTCTCTATCCGGTGTCCGGTAAACCGTTGGCGGCTGACTTTACCCTGAAAGACAGTGATGGAAAGGTTCACCAGCTGAAGCAATACCGTGGAAGAGTCGTCTTAATAAATTTCTGGGCAACCTGGTGTCCTCCCTGTCGATTTGAATTGCCTTCTATGGAGCGTGCTTATGAGCAACTGAAAAAGGTAAATATAGAGATCCTGGCAATTAATGTCGGTGAAGACGCCGATACCATATTTACATTTACTGCAGACTATCCCGTGAGTTTTCCTTTGCTGATGGATCTGGACTCCTCAGTAATCAATGATTATCCTGCCATGGGACTACCGACTACCTATGTTATCGATACTGAAGGTCGGGTGGTTTATCGGGCAATTGGAACCCGTGAATGGGATGACGATACTTTGCTCAATCAAATAAAAGCGTTAATCAAATAAAAACCTGTTAAATTATTCATTAATTCAGGCAACTAATTGCGTCATTAAGCTCTTCGAAAATCTGTTGACATTGTTGTTCAGGGGAAACGAGCCATAATTTTTTTAAAGACTCAAGTTTTTCCTTTGTGATATTTGCCAGTAGCAAGTCGAGAAACTGTCTGATTTCAATGCCCCCATAGCGTGTCCCCAGTAACGGCATTTGCAATGCGTGAATATTACGCTTTTCTGTAATGTCGATGATTTGTTCCAAAGCGAGAATAATCCAGGTCTCTCGGCATATTGGTTCCTGTTCGAGATCGTGAACAATAGCCTGTAAGCGTAGCGGTTGAGTACCCCGTACGATCACGTGGCCTGGAGACAGAAGTGATTGTGTCTCAATAAAATTTGCCAGATACCAGGCTGGTTTTTCGCCTGGGTCACGAATTTCATCTGTTTCTCCCAGCACCAGCGAAGTATCCTGCTCTTCAACAATTGCACTAATAGTAAAAGGAGGGAAATGCGTGCTAGCAATGGCAACCTCAATCGCACCAACGCGACATCGAAATCTGTCAACATCCCAAATCAGTTGTAGTTTGCGGCCGTGATGATGCATAACAAAGTCAGTTGTTGAGTTGCTGTATGAGTTAAAAGTAAAACGGCAAATGTTAAGATTAGCAAATTATTTCAATTTTGAACGAAGGACATGAGATTCTGTGAGCAAATATATATTCTGTAAGATTAGAATGTATGGTAAGTCACAAAATATTACTTTTGGGATAGTAAATCAATGAAGTTTTCTGTTTTATGCGTAAACGGTTGATTGATGTCAATACTTTGGCAACTCTAATTGCCTAGTCTGTTTAGTATCCTTGTAATTAACACCGCCTTCGGTGTTGCGCTGATCAAATTTGTTGACGTTTGCAAGGAATTTAGGAGATGCAATGATGGGACGTATCAACTGGAACACAGGAATTTCTCGACGTAAATTTCTTTCTTACCTTACAGTTCCCACGGTAATGTCAATAGCAAGGCCTGGTAGTTTATTGGCGATGAGCGAGGTAAAGAGTCCAGATGTTCCTGACTCCTGGGCTTTTGTTGACAGGGAAGGGCTAGGACCTCGCGTAGACGCCCCGATTGTGGAAAAGTTTTTTTATCCCCTGCACAGCGAGCAAACCATTGCTACACAAATATATCAACCCAATGAAGTTGATATGATTAAATCTATATTAAGGTCTGAATTCGAGCGGGAAGGCTATGACTGGGATGATGCCTATGAGCTCAGTTACAGCTATCAGCATTTTGGTGTTCCGGACGATTCAAGTTATGGACCACAGCTAGTTAATTATTGTGAGAGAGTTTTTGATTTTCTGTATTCTCGTCTGGATGGGCTTTTTAATGTTGATATGTCCTGGCAATTATTACCATCAGAAAGTTACCAGGAATCTGTTGAAGACGATGTTTTTCTCGGCAATGTCGGTCGCTACACCTATTATGTAATGCGTGTGTTTGTGGATCACCCGGAACTTGATGGATTGCCCAGTTTGATTAATGCTCAGCCTATGGAAAGAGCGATTCATTATATTGTCGATGGAGAGTTTTATTTGCCGAAGCGGGCGACCTTGTATGTCATTCCAGGGCAAACATCACTGGTAGCGCCTTTTTCAGAGTTATTGCATTTAACTTTTCATGCGCCATCGCAAGATTACGCCAAGGAGCTGGGTAAAACGCTTTCTGAAGATGAAGCGCAACAGAA
>NZ_CDLKIE010000104.1:0-20196 GCF_975902315.1 Kaarinaea lacus
AAAATATAATAACAGTCAGTCCTGAAGAAACTAAATATGATTAGCCAGTGCTGATTGAAATTGTTTAGTCACCTTTCATTACATGAATATCTGTAAAAGCAGAGATAACAATGGGTTATGGGAGCTATTTAATTTCTGTTTCAGCGTATACCTGATTTGAAATTGAGGCAGAATATGGGCCGCGAGGAATTTAGTGTTCGAGCGTACATTCGATGCCTGCCATATTTCACGTAAGTGGGAAATTGACGTTGACATTTAAGTGTGCAACGTAGTTTACTTAAGCACATCACGTAAAAAACCCAAAAAATTTATAGGATTAGCTCGTGTTTTGGGTTCTGCCTGAAGGTAGGAGCCAGACATATTAGCCCCATGGTGATAGGGGAATTCTCAGCGTAGTTTGTACGTAGTTCCCGGTCAGGATAGAATTAGTGATTCGCGCATAAAGAATAATTTAATTGCTTTGGCACGTGGCAATAATGAGTTTTGAATGTGGGTTGGTAATTGGTAATAGCAATAAATTGTTTTCGCAACTGTTCTCTTGTACAGAATATTGTCAGTGGTAATAAATTGTGAAAACAAACTGAGGAGTAATATACGGATGTCGACAAATCAAAATATCGCATCGTCAATGATAAAACAGCCGTTCGTTGCAGCGATCGCAATTGTTGCAGTAGCAATTTTAATCATTTGGGCAAATCAGAAGTCTTCACCTGATACTGCTAAAACCGCTGCGACATCTGATCAAGCTAGTTTGGACTCAACGGATACCTCGAGTGATTCTATTCAGCTAAAGCCACCGACTACAGGTCAAGATACTCCTCGAATCGTAGCGAATATGAATCAACAACAGCAGTCACCAGGTAGTGTGTCGGCACCTGGTTTGGAAGGCTTGGTGAAAGGGCTGGAAGATAAAGTTGCAGCTGACCCTACAAACATTAATAACCGCTTACTGTTGGCACAAACATATAATGAGTTAGGTATGCAGGATAAAGCGCTTACTGAATTGCGCAGCTTGCAGAAAGATAATCCGGATAACGGTCGCGTAAACCTGGTTTTAGGCTCAATATTGAGTAAAAGCAATGACCAGGACAAAGTAAAAGAATCCTTGCCCCTGTTGGATAAAGCGTCAAGCGACAAGACAGTTCAGCAGTATTTGGTGAACATGTATAAAGGTGACGCGTTAATTAGAATGAAAGACCATTCAGGTGCATTGAAACATTGGCAACTGGCATTGGAGGAAATGCCAGTTGCGGATAATCGACGTGCGAAACTCGAGCAACGAATTAATGAGCTATCCGCAATTGAAAACAAAAATAAAACGGATATTCAGGCCGGCAAAGGGTAGTTTTCGTATGTTAACTATTTTGGGCAAATTGAAATAAAATATTTTTTCGATTTTTATAAAGTAACAAAGTTTTACACTAAGTATTGAAGTATTAACTGGGGCGCAAATGACAAGCAAGAGTAATGTAAGTGGTCAAGCTGTAAAGGCACGTAAAAATTTAGCGCCGGACGCAAAATTAAAGGCACAAATGAAAGCTCGCAAGGCGACGGTTGATTCAGCCCATCAAATGAAGGTTGCAACCCAGGCCAACGTCGATGCTATCAAAGCAGTTAATGCCAGGCAGCAAAAAGCGCAAACTGCAAGCAATAAGGTTACGTCATCACTTAACAAGCCTTCCGATAGTCCCCAATCAGGTACTACACGTCCCCGTAATTTGAAGGTGGCGAGTGGAGCTACTAAAGCTTCGCTGACAAATACATCTAAAAAAACCCAAGCGCAATTAGCGCGTGAAAAACTAGCCTCTGCGGCTGCCCAAAAGGCTCGCCAGCAAAATCAGGCCCGCGCAAATCGGACAGCAAGGGAATCATCGCCGACCCAGCCCAGTCAACAAAAAGTTCAAAAAGCTCCTGGTCCCGGAAAACAGTTAATTCAACTGTTTCCAGCTAAAAGAACTAAATCGAAAGCAAGGGTAAAACCTGAACCCGGGACTAAAAAGCCACCGATTATCAATGCTACTGCTTTGTTGGCAGCAAAATATCCGAATTACTTTGCAGATAACAATGACCTTCGCACTAAAGCTGAGTCTCGCACAGTATTTGTTGTAACGTCTTTGATACTGGCGTTAATCGGATTTGGCTGGATGAATTGGAATACCATCAACTTTCAAGCAAATGGTGATTTTACCTATAACTCTGGTTTAATTGGTGGGATCACAATGGTAGTTATTTTGCTGTACGCGGCCAGAAAGCGAGTTAAGCTACTGCGTAGAGCAGGTAATATGGAGGTCTGGTATTACTTTCATTTATTAGGTGGTGTGCTCGGTCCATTGATTATCGTATTTCATACGGGATTCACGATAAAATCCATCAATAGTGGTGTTGCATTATTCACTATGATTACGATTGTCTTAAGTGGACTATTTGGGCGATATATCTACACGCGTATTGGTTACAGTCTGCATCGGAAATTGTTAGCGATCAAAGAATCAGAAAAACAATTGATGGATACACTGCACAGTTATGATTCACCTAAGAGTGAGGATATCGAGAGACGTCTTTCAAATTTTGCACTGTCCTGTTTAACCGGCCCAAGGTCCATACTCAAGTTACCGATGAGATTAGTGGCAGTTCGTGGCGCTGCAGCTGCATGTTACGTTAAAGTGTCTAGTGATTTGTCCGTAATGGTAAAAACAATTGCGAAACGTGATGGATTGGCTGGTGACGAAGTTAAAGGTCGTCTCAATCGCGAGAAGGAACAACTGCGGGAGCATATTAACGCGGTTGCAAATATAGCGCATTCTCATCTTTTTGAACGAGTTTTGGTCAAGTGGCGAATATTACATATACCGCTGTTGTACATTCTGGTTATAACAGGTTCATTCCATGTTTTAGCGGTACATATGTACTAGTTCGGAGCATGAAGAAGCTGAACCTACGAGATTTCTTCGTGAAATTTGTGACGATACTTGTAGTCTTTGCAGGTATGAGTTCTACGACTCTGGCAGCCGTAAGTCCAGTGGAGCGAATGGAAGGCCTGGTTATGCCTGGGGATGTAGTGCAAGGTCATGCGCGATTCGAAACCAAGTGTGATAAGTGCCACGAAGCATTCGATAAAACCAAGCAAAGCAATCTTTGCCGTGATTGCCACGAACAAATTGATCTCGACATTAAAAAGAAGAAAAACTACCACGGTAAAATTCACAACATCGGAAAAAGGGAATGCCATTCCTGTCATACTGACCATAAAGGTCGGGATATGGACATCATTCAGTTGGATCAAGAGGTTTTTGATCATTCACGCACAGAATTCAAACTGGCGGGTAGTCACAAATCACTTGCTTGCAAGAGCTGCCATAAGAAACCCAAGTTTTTTCGTGTAGCAAAATATGATTGCGTTGATTGCCATGAAGAAGATGATTCCCATAAAGGTCGAATGGGGCGTAAATGCAACAATTGTCATTTTGAGGCAGGCTGGCTGCCGGCGAACTTTAATCATGACAAAACAGATTTCCCGTTAAGAAATGTTCATCAGGAAGTGGGGTGCCAATATTGTCATGTAAACGAAAGGTACGTCAAAACACCGAAGAACTGTTATTTTTGTCACTATCTTGATGATGTCCACGATGGAGATCGGGGCATAAAGTGTCATCAATGTCACCATGACGAAAAATGGTCTCGGATCGAATTTGATCACGACAAAGATACTGACTTCAAGCTAAAGGATGCGCACAAGGGTGTGTTGTGCAAAGAGTGTCACGAAGGCAATATGTTTAAGGAGAAAACCAAAACAGTTTGCTTTGCGTGTCACGAAGTACATGATTCTCACTATGGTAACTACGGTAAACGTTGCAAAAGTTGCCATACTGAAAAAAATTGGCGAGAAATACGCTTTGATCATGACAAGGATACTGATTTTAAATTAAAAGGTGAGCATAAAGATATCGCTTGTGAGGCTTGTCATAAAGGTGATTTATTTAAGGTGGAAACACCAATTGAGTGTTCTGAATGTCATCGTCTGGATGATGCGCACAATGGCCAGCAAGGTGAGAACTGCACCAATTGCCACGATGAAAAAAGCTGGATAAAGAAAGTTGTGTTTGATCACGATATTACGAAATTTCCGCTGCATGGCACCCACCAGCTGGTGAGTTGCGAAGACTGCCATGCATCGGAAAAATTCAAAGATGCGGAGTTGCGTTGTATATCGTGCCATGAGGACGACGATGAGCATAAACTTAAGTTAGGCAAGAATTGTGAGTTGTGTCACGGACCATCGGATTGGCTGATTTGGTTATTTGATCACAACACTCAAACCGATTATCCGCTTGATGGTAAGCATGAAGGTTTGGATTGTCATGCCTGCCATTCAAAGCCAGTAAAAGATAAAATTGAGCTGCCAACCAATTGTTTCGGATGTCATGAGAAAGATGACAATCATGCGGGACAATTAGGTCGTCAATGTGAAAAATGTCACATTACTGAATCATTTAAGACTATTAAAATAAAAGAGAAAAAATAGGCTTAGAATCGTCACATTAGTGAGTTATAATGATTAAATCGATAGTCGCTAGTTGCTGGCTATAGGAGGAGGAAAACAAAGCCAATTTCAGGCAACATTGGGACATATGGTCGACAATTCGGTGGAAAACCTACAATTTGTCCACACTGAGCAGTGTCCATATATTGTCAATAATTATGTAATATTTATGAATTATTGATAATTCACTATACCTCGAGTAGCCGATACCAGTAGCTGACGGGTAAACTGGTATCGATCATGCAACCCGGCACGATGAGTATAGATTTTGTGCTCGTTTGGCCGAGAGTTAGCCGCAGTTCAATAGAATACTAAAAAAACAACAATAGTTCGTCGCAGAAAAGCATTGCACAAGGCAAAACGGGTGTCACGAGACGATGTAGTTTGTGATCCGAATAACGCAACAATTGAGTAGCGTTAATGAGGTATTGTATCCAGTCTTCTAATTAGAGGATTGCAAGGTTGAGATAAGATGGTTGCCGAAATCAGAAAGAAAAACAAGTTAAAAATGCGTGCAATGATATTAATAGTTCCCGAGAGCAGTGATCTTTCGGCGAAGCTACGACGAATTTTTGGAGGTGTGTTGTGATGTATGGAGACCAACTACATCGAAGAATTAGAAATCGAAGACTGACGACGATTAGTTTGTTGGTGATGTTAATCTGGCTGTTGATGCCTGTGAATAGCTCTGCAGAAATAGCTACATTAGATGAATTTAAAGCCTTTGGTGAGAAGTTTGATCACTTAACCACGGGTTTCGCGCTGACTGGAGAGCACAGACAGCTGGATTGTGGCGAATGTCACATTGGTGGGGTATTTGAAACCCTGCCACGTGAGTGTGATGCTTGTCATGATAATGTGATCGCAGCAGGTAAGCATTCAAACCACATACAAACCACCCAGCCTTGTGATGTATGTCATAACACAGGTGCGTTTCTTGTTGCCGCAATTATGGATCATAGTATTACGGAAGGTAATTGTGCATCTTGTCATGACGGTATTTCTGCGACGGGTAAAGGGCCAACCCATATTGCCAGTACCGACGTCTGTGAGGCTTGTCATTCCGTCAATTTCTGGGTTCCGGCTATCGCGGTTGATCACGATCATGTATTGGGAAGCTGTATAGCTTGTCATAATGGAGTAATAGCAACTGGAAAAGCATCGAGTCATATTCCAACAACTGATGCTTGTGAAGCCTGCCATTTTGCGACTGGCGATGCCTGGCTTCCAGTAATAGTTGTGGACCACTCTCAGGTATTGGGGGCTTGTTCTTTTTGCCATGACGGCGTTCTTGCGCGTGGAAAAGGGCCAAATCACGTGGCCACAACGAGTGAGTGTAATGCTTGCCACCAGGTGCCACCGAGTACATGGTCAGAAGTAACAACTTTTGATCATTCTAATCTTCAAGGACAAGCCTGTGCTACTGCGGGTTGCCACGATAATACAAAGCCGGCTACCCACATGCCTACAACCAATGTGTGCGAGGCTTGTCATCGTCCATCACCAAATGCATGGGTCGATATTGCTACCGTTGACCATGCTCAGGTTCTTGGAGCGTGCCAATCTTGTCACGATGGCGTCATTGCCACCGGCAAGGGACCAAATCACATTGCTACAACAGAAGATTGTAATGCGTGTCACATTCCTGGGGGTTCCTGGGGAGCCGCTTTTGATCATAGCAATCTCCAGGGACAGGCGTGCGCAACTGCAGGATGCCATGACAACGACAAACCAGCTGGCCATATTGCCAGCACTAATGTCTGCGAAGCGTGTCACCGACCCGCACCAAGCCTGTGGACCGATATTGCTGGTGTAGACCATGATCAAGTTCTGGGGGATTGTGGTGCTTGTCATAATGGAACCATTGCCCAGGGCAAATCCAATAATCATGTTGATACTTCAAATCAATGTGGTGCCTGCCATTCAACAGCAACCTTTAATCCAGTGAATCAGGTTGATCATAGTCAGGTGAATGGCAGTTGTTCTAATTGCCATAATGGAACCGATGCTACAGGTAAGCCGGCTAATCACATCGATACCTCGAATGTCTGTGAAGCTTGTCATTCAACGAATGCTTGGCGGCCCGTAGCTACGGTGGATCACAATCAAATCAACGGTGTGAATCAATGCATTACGTGCCACAGTAAACCTGGGGGACATCCTACTACTTTAGATAACTGTGGCGCTTGTCACCAGGACTTCACAAACTGGAGCCGGATAAATATGGATCACTCCCAGGCGCCTCAGGGTAGCTGCTCCAGCTGCCACAACGGTGCTATCGCTGGTGGTAAAAACCGTGGTCATTGTCCGACCAACGAGGAATGCGATGTTTGTCACGGAAGTACTAACAATTGGGATAGTAACGTCCGTGGTTGCTAACAGTTTGGCGCACTAAATAACTCGTTATCAGGGGGCCGGATCCAGGCACCCTGATGACGCTGCTAAGAAAACACCAGGTTCTGCCGTAAATTTACAGTTCTGAAACGAAAATATCGATGAGCATGGGGTGAATAAACTGGTTCGGAGAGGCGGACATCCAGTTAATACACTTTTTGACAGCTTATCTACACATTAATCATGATAATGTGTCTTGTAGTCATTCCAATTCATGAATAGCAAAAAATTGCTAGAGTTTCACCGCCTATTTTAGGTATAGTGAAACTAATTACGTAAGTTGTGATAATGCTGATTTTGTTAATGAGTATAAGATGTTAGCGAAGACTTGCGAGCAAAATTGAGTAGTAAGAAGTTGTAGCAGTAATCAGTTCGATGTGCAGTGATGATTTATAAATTGAATAAACATTCTGCAGCCAGGAAGTCGTCGAAGTTTGGTTATTAACGCGGGCTTGGGGCGGCAATACGTTGAGAGAAATTATAACCACGATTGACGATAGCCACATCTCTAACCTGTCCAGCGCTACAAAAAAATTTACACAAATCCCTGAGCGTGAAACGAATGGTTTCGTGGAAGGCGATTAAAATGTGGTATTTGCTTATCGACAATACAACATAAGAAAACGATTAAATAAACTTTGAATCAGAAATATGTCATTTAAAACTATAAGTATCCTGCTCGTGCTCGTCATTGGCGTTTACGTTTATTACAAGTATGCGCAAGAAGCACCGGCACAACTGGTTAGTGAATTCCACATAACCAGCGATAAGGAAGGAAACAATCTGGAATTCGGATTTGCGAATCCGGTTCGTTATCTCGGACATTTTCCTGATGACAACAGCGATGTTTTGCAGGTGAAACTGCGCGCTATTGGCTTTAGTGAATTTACGGAAAATTTTTCATTGTTAGATCATTTTGTTGCAGGGGCGGATGAACAGGAAAAATTTCTGCAAGACGTGCGTTATGAAGGCAATGTCCCCGGGGGGCCATTTCTGGTTGTTCGATTTACAAAATCAATGACTTATCGTGTAACTGAAAGTAACGGCTTAAAAGGACTGATAGTTAGTTACAAGAGAGACTAGTCTTAGCATTCAATTAAGGTTTGATTAAGGCGGCTTGTATCTAATGGCCCACTTTTTGTTCAAATAATAAGCATTGTAATTTATTGTTATAAATTAAGAGCGTCGTTAATTTCATGAAGAATGAGTTGTGAGCTAGTAATGTTAAGTCGTTGCTGGATTGGGGATACGGGTAACACGATGGAGTGCAGAACCATTTTCAGTGCAGTATTACTGCGCCGTTTTGCTGTGTTTGCGTTTTTTATATTGTCGATGCTTGCAATGCCCGGTGCTGTATTAGCGGCAAAAGACGTGCTCAAGGATATAAAAATACAAACCAAGGAAAATGATACCCAGGTTGCCATCGAATTTGGTATTCCCCTACGTTACGTTAAGCATTTTCCAGCCACCTCAGGCGAAATCCTGCAAATCCAGCTGTTACTGGAACAAGATCAAGGGCGCAATATTCATAAAGAAGTTAAACAAGGCCCTGATCTGGCTCCCACTGATGGTACAGAGCCAGTATTAATATATATGACCTACGAAGAGGGTGTACCCGGAGGTCCCTATTTAACATTTCGTTTTGCCCGTCGCGTCAGTTTTGAACTGGATGCCGGGGATAGTCTAACAAGTCTCAATATTTCAATTCGCGATGATCAGGCAGTTAAGAAGCCTGCCGCTGTTGCAAAACCAGAAGAAGCGCAAAAGGAGGAGCAGCCAGCGGACAAGCCTCCCGTGGCAGTGGCCGTTCCACCGCCAACACCACCACAACCGGTTGTACCTGAAATCAGTATGAAGACACTGGAAGAGCAGGTTTTCAAACAGGCACAAAAATCTGAGCAACAATTGGATGGAAGAACACAAACTCCTCAAGCTGTTTCACCGGAGGTTCAAAAAGCACCTGAACCCGAATCGACTGAAAAGCAAGCAGCGACTGTGGCTGAGGAACAAAGCATTTCAAGAGAGCCCAAACCATCGCCTAAACCAAAAGCGAGCAAAGAAGTCGATGAATTAATGGCAAAAGCTCGTCAGGCTCTGACATTTGGCGATAATGACGGTGCAATTCAACTACTACGTCGAATTATTGCCATGCCCGAAAATGAACATACGCAGGATGCTCGTGAACTGGTAGGACTGGCACTAGAACGCAGCAATCAGATACCGCGCGCCAAGTTTGAATATAAGAAATATTTGAAAGTGTACAAGGAAGGTGATGGTCCAACCAGGGTGAGACAACGTCTGCAAGCACTGCAAAGTGTGGACACAGATAGACGCAAGAAATTGCGCAAAACCACTCGCCGCAGTGTTGATACGTTTACATCATTCGGTCGACTGTCGCAGGCATTCACTACCCGTTATCAGCAGCGCGAAGCAATCAATGATGACGATACAGTAGATTCAGAGGATATCGAGTTAACCCGTCGCATTGACTCGTTTCTATCCTTGCGTGGCCGGATGCGAACTGAAGACAGAAATGTACAAATGGTTTTTACTGGCAATCATATTTTTGATCTTTTGAATAGCGAAGACACAGAAAGCCGGGTTATCAATTTCTTTCTCGATTACGATGCTTTCAAGAAAGGCTATTACACCATATTGGGAAGGCAGCGGGTTCGTAACAGTGGTGTATTTAGCCGATTTGATGGTGCCATTGCTGGCTACGATTTCATGCCGTGGTTCCGCGCCCATGCATATATCGGCAAACCCGTTGAGCTTCATGATGCCCGTAGTATCGACAAGGAATTCTGGGGCTTGAAAGTCGATGTTGGGAGACGCAACGATCCGATCAATATGAACCTTTACATGGTGAACCAGCAGGCGGACGGTTTTTCCGATCGCCAGGCGGTTGGATACGGTGTGCGGTACGCCGACCGGTTTACCACAGTGTTTGGTTTGTTGGACTATGACTTTTTGTTTGATGACATCAACTTGTTGAATTTGCGCTGGGGATGGAAATATCTGGAAAATTCCAAACTGAATGTTTCCTATAACTTTCGAAAACTGATATTCCTTTCATCAGCATTGAATAATCAACCTCTTGATACATCCTTAGGCGATTTGATTAGCATTAAGGGAGAAGCGGAGGCGCGCAGGCTGGCAGAAGACCGTACCAATTCAACCAAGACGTTTACTGTGGGTAATAGCTATCAGTTTAACCGGGATAACCAGCTCAATATTGATCTGACTATGTTCCAGTCCTCTGGTACTGTTACTCGAAATGATCTGCAAACACCGGTACCATGTAGCACAACCATTAGCCTTACTGATCCACCATGCGTACTGGTGAATGTAGCAGGCGCACCTGAAACCGGCAGGCAATATACATTATCCGGTCAATGGATTTCAGGTAATCTGTTTGCCCAACGCGATTTATATGTGTTTGGCTTGCGGGCTTCCAAATTTGACACCTATAACGATGCGACCTTGTTTATCAATGCGCGTTTGCCGGATATGAACAGGTGGAAGCTGCGTCCGAGATTGAATATGAGTTACCGGGATTTTAATGAGAATAGTTCCACGACCGGTACTCGATCATCGATAGCGCCTTCAATAAAAATTGACTACGCCTGGAAGAAGGCGTGGATTTTTGATTTCGAATTGGGGGTTGAGTATGTTGACTACACAGATCCCAATTTTGCAAATGAAACCAGGGAAGCAGTCCGAATTGGATACAGTTACGCGTTCTGATTGAGGGATCGCCCATTAATTAATCTGAAATTCGGGCTGGCTCTGAAAACAGTTTTAACCAACAGGGACTATCTCAATTCTTTTTCCAGCTGTCCCTTAGGTACCGGAATTTTATAGTCTCTGGCTCCTGCCTGTATTAGTAGTCTTTCCACTTTACTATTGTGTTTCTTTTGCGCGAGATACAGTGCTGTTTTTCGATTGCTGGAAAATACATTGACATCTGCGCCATGGTTTAAAAGCAGGTCAACGGCTTTTACGCTGCCAGCTCGTGAGGCAAACATTATAGCCGTCCATCCACTGTTGTTTTTTGCATTGGGATCAGCCTTGTTCTTGAGTAATAACGACATGGTAGATATATCAGCATTATCAGCGGCGTACATGATCGGCGTGAAACCCGCGTGATTTTTTGATTTGACCGATGCTTGATTTTTTAACAACAGCTGTGCCACGTTTGATTTTTTATTTCTTACCGCTATGTGTAAAGCGCTATCACCAACCGGATTTTGAATATTCGGGTTGCTATTGTATTTAAATAACAATTCGCATAAATCGCTGTTGCCCATTTCAGCAGCGAGCATCAGAGCCGTTAATCCTCGCTTGTTCTTATTGTTAGGGTTAGCGCCAGCATCCAATAGCGTGGAAAGGGTGGTTAGCTTCTTCTTTTTGACAGCATAAGTTACTGGAATATCGCCCTGGACATTGGCGATGGTGGTTGAAGCTCCCTTTTTAACCAGTAGTGGAATCACTTTGTTATTCGAGCGCTCAGTAGCCAACATGAGTGGTGTAATACCTTTTTCATCCAGCAAATCCAGTGTAGCCTTGTTGTTAAGCAGCACTTTCATGGCCGCTGCGCTGTCAAACAAAGCTGCCATGTGTAGCGCACTACGGCCAATTTTTTGCCGGGCATCAATCTTGGCGCCGGAATTAATCAGGGTGGCAACGACTTCGGCATTGTTTTTAGCTGCGGCAAGCATCAAGGGTGTTTGTTTGAGTGCATCGGTAATATTGGGATTGGCTTCGCCTTCGTCGATTAACATCGTAATCGCATCAGGATGATTCTGAATTGCCGCATGCATTATTGCTGAAATACCTGCCTTGTCTTTGGCATTGGCGTCAGCACCATTTTTAAGCAGCATTTCGATGGTTTTTGCGTGCCCGTTATAGGCGGCCTCCATGATTGGTGTGCGCCCGTGCTGATCACGATAATTGGGTTCTGCACCTAACTCTATGAGGTCTCGCACGCCGGCGGTTCGACCTTCGTTGGCAGCCCACATGAGCAGTTGATTGATGTCCACGGGTTTCTTACGATCTTTATTGGACAGTTTGGATTTATCAATAGTAGACAGGGAGTCGGTAACGCTATTTTTTATTTTCTCTTTTGCCATCGCGACGTCTTTTTTGGCAGCACGGCGAAACCAGTTTTCGGCTTCTTCCAGGTTGCGTTCTGTTCCCCATCCTTTTTGGTACATCACGCCAAGATTGTACTGCGCCAGCGGATCGCCTTTTTCAGCCGCGCGACGGAACCACATAAAGGCTTTATCCAGATCTTTTTTGACACCAAGCCCTTTGCGATATAACACACCCATATGATATTGGGATTTGGCATGTCCCCTGGATGCCAGATCAGTCCAGATTTCGATAGCGTAGGGCAGATCACGCTGATTAGCCGCAGAAACTGCTTCCTTATAGTCTTCTTTTACGTCTGCAAATGCCTGGGAATATCCAAAGATGCAGAAGGCGATGATGGAAACTGGAATGATTTTACTGACGCTCATGGGTGTATTGTCCTGACTAATAATTGGTCTATTTTGTCTGTTGCTTTGTCCTGGAATCAAGATGAATATTGGCAAAATGCGGACTTGGTCAATCGGCAGGTTAGATGAACAATCCGTATTTTACACTAGAAAATTAATCCTGGGTTTGAAGAATACACTGGCATTATATCGGTATAGTAGAATTTTTGCTTTAATTACGTATACCTACTTCGTTTTATTTATATTGAGGCCAATTAATATAATAATACGTTCCTATTGCCGAAAATGCTGGTTTCTCCCGCACGGTGAAAATTGAAATTAAATACGAAACTACTCGAAAAATAACAGGATGCCCGATGAATTTACATGAGTACCAGGCGAAAAAATTATTCTCTGAATATGGCATTCAGGTACCCAAGGCAAATATTGCCGCATCACCTGAAGAAGCGAAGCAGGTTGCCAAAGCACTTGGGGGAGAAAGTTGGGTGGTTAAGGCGCAAGTTCATGCAGGCGGACGTGGTAAAGGTGGTGGTGTAAAACGTGTTTCGGGTATACCCGAGCTGGAAAAAACTGTCGATCAAATGCTGGGCTCCAACCTGGTGACGCATCAGACCGGTCCAAAGGGATTGCCCATTAATAAGGTCTTGATCGAAACATTAAGCTCCATTGAAAAAGAGCTATACCTAGGTGCGCTCGTAGACCGTGCGAGTAACAGAATAGTCTTTATGGCATCACCTATGGGCGGTATGGATATCGAAGAAGTTGCGGCCAGTCAGCCGGACCAGATTTTTACAGTCAGCGTCGATCCTATTGTTGGGCTGCAGCCTTATCAATGTCGGCAGATTGCATTTGGTATTGGCCTGGTAGGGTCACAGGTCAAGCAACTGACGCAAACTATGAATGGACTGTATCGATTGTTTGTTGAAAAAGATTTGAGCCTAATAGAGATTAATCCACTAATTATTACCACCCAGGAAGAATTGCTGGCTCTGGATGCGAAAATCAATGTAGACGATAACGCGCTGTATCGCCAGGCTGAACTGGCGGATTTGCGGGATCCAACCCAGGAGGATGAGCGTGAATATCGTGCCAGGCAACATGAATTAAATTATGTCACGCTCGATGGGAATATCGGCTGCATGGTAAATGGCGCGGGTTTGGCAATGGCTACCATGGACTTAATCAAGTTACATGGTGGAGAACCGGCCAACTTTCTTGATGTCGGTGGCGGTATTACCAGTGAACGTGTGGTGGAAGCATTTAAACTGGTTATATCGGACAGCAATGTCCGGGCGATTTTGGTGAATATATTTGGTGGTATTGTACGTTGCGATTTAATCGCTGAAGGCATTATTCAGGCAATGCGCGAAGTGCAATTGTCCATACCGGTAATTGTTCGTCTGGAAGGAACAAATGTTGACCGTGGTTTGCAGTTACTGGAAGAAAGTGGATTGGCGGTAATAACCGCAAATGACCTGGCAGATGCGGCAACCAAGGCAGTAAAAGAAGCAGGGAGGGCCGCCTGATGTCAATTCTTATCGACAAGAACACGCGGGTAATCTGTCAGGGATTCACCGGGAAGCAGGGGACTTTTCATTCCCAGCAAGCGATTGAATATGGAACCAAGATGGTGGGGGGTGTAACACCGGGCAAGGGTGGGCAGACACATCTGGGTTTACCAGTGTTTAATACTGTCAAGGAAGCAGTTGAGCAGTCTGATGCGAATGCAACGATGATTTTCGTGCCTGCGGCATTTGCCGCGGACAGTATCCTTGAGGCTGCCAATGCCGGAATCAAGGTGATCGTTTGCATCACAGAGGGAATACCGGTGTTAGATATGGTGAAAGTTAAATCTGCATTGGCTGGCAGCGATGCACGGCTCATCGGTCCAAACTGTCCAGGAATCATTACCCCAGGTGTATGCAAAATTGGCATTATGCCGGGGTCGATTCATAAGAAGGGATCAATAGGTATCGTATCGCGTTCCGGTACCTTGACTTATGAGGCTGTTTATCAGACCACGCAAAATGGATTGGGGCAAAGTACCTGCGTCGGTATCGGTGGCGATCCAATCCAGGGTACGAATTTTATTGACTGCCTGGAAATGTTTGAAAGTGATCGTCAAACCAAGGGCATAATTATGGTGGGGGAAATTGGCGGCTCAGCTGAAGAAGAAGCTGCAGAATATATTAATAAACATGTCCGCAAACCTGTGGTCGCATATATCGCTGGAGTGACGGCGCCTCCCGGCAAGCGTATGGGGCATGCCGGAGCAATTATCAGTGGAGGTTCTGGTACAGCACACCACAAATATGCAGCTCTCGATGCTGCTGGTGTCAGCGTGGCGCGTTCACCCGCGGAGATGGGTGTAAAAATGCTGGAGTTTTTCAGTGGTTAAGCAGCGGCCATTGAGTGTTGAGACAATTCTGCTAGGATTAAGCGCGTAATAACAAGGTAAATTTACTTTGTCGGTCAATGCGAGATCCAATTTTACAGATATGGCAAGCTAGTGACAGGATTAAGTTATTGAACTGTACAGTTAATTACAATTAAACCAGAATAATTCACATCTTACTTCGCGCATAATGGCAACTCATTTAAAAATTGCAATGGCCCAGCTGAATTTTTTCGTGGGTGACATTGTTGGCAATACCAAAAAAATTATTGAAGCGGCTAAAAATGCCCGCTTCCATTTGGGCGCAGATGCTATTGTATTTCCTGAGTTAGCTATCACCGGTTATCCGCCTGAGGATCTGTTATTGCGGCCGCGGTTTCTTGACCTGGCCGATAACGCCATTCATGAAATAAAACGTAATGTAAAAGGTATAGACATTATTGTTGGCTATCCTGCTGAAACTGCTGCAGGACTATATAACGCGGTAGCATTGATTCGGAACGAGGAAATTGCCGAGAACTACTATAAACAGGAGATACCTAATTACGGTGTATTTGATGAGAAGCGATATTTTCTTACCGGCGATGAAACTTGTGTTTTTACCATAAAGGATGTGCCAGTTGGTTTGACGGCTTGTGAGGATATCTGGTTTCCTGGACCAATGGCGAAGGCGGCTAAAGCAGGTGCGAGAATGATAATAAATGTTAACGCATCGCCTTATCATATCAACAAAACCAGGGAAAGAGTTGAAATTCTACAGAAACGCGTCAGTGAAAATCCCATGCCGATCATGTATGTCAATTTACTGGGCGGTCAGGATGAGCTGGTTTTTGACGGTGAATCATTTGTTATCGATGCAGCGGGTAAAGTCTGCAACCGTGCGCCAGCCTTCGAAGAAGGTGTATTTCTTGCCGAATTTAAAGTTGATGAACACAATAATGTGCAACCTGTTCAGGCAAAAGTTGTTCAACCACGGTCGGAAGTTGAAACTGTCTATCAAGCCCTGGTACTCGGCGTGCGTGACTACATAAAGAAAAATCGCTTCCCCGGCATTATTCTTGGCCTATCCGGTGGTATTGATTCAGCATTGACCCTCGCTATTGCGGTAGACGCGGTTGGTGCAGAACGTGTTGAAGCAGTGATGATGCCCTCGCGTTATACATCACAAATAAGCCTGGAGGATGCCAAAAAGGAAGCACAAACTCTTGGTGTACGTTACCTGGAATTGCCAATCGAGCCAGTGTTTCAGGCGATGCAGGATGTATTACGAGGTGAATTTGAAGGTAAGGAACCTGATACCACTGAAGAAAATATTCAGGCGCGATGCCGTGGAATGATATTAATGGCTTTATCCAATAAGTCGCGAAAGATTGTATTAACCACGGGAAATAAAAGTGAACTCGCTGTGGGTTATGCAACTTTATATGGTGATATGGCCGGCGGTTTTAACGCCCTGAAAGATGTGCCTAAGACCCTGGTTTATCGACTGGCGGAGTATCGAAACACCTTGTCTCCTGCGATTCCCCAACGGGTTATTCACCGGGCGCCGTCTGCTGAATTGGCCCCGGATCAGAAAGACTCTGATAGTCTGCCTGATTATGGAGAACTGGATGGTATTCTTGAGCTGTATGTTGAGCAGGATAAATCCATCGCTGAAATAGTGAGCCAGGGATTTGATCGAACGGTGGTGGAGCGTGTGATTAAGATGGTGGATTTGAATGAGTACAAGCGTAGACAGGCAGCCCCCGGTGTACGCATTACACAAAGAGCATTTGGTCGGGACAGGCGTTATCCCATTACATCCGGCTTTAAGAGTTTTTCCTGATTAAAATTTTGTGATCTGCTTAGAAAATGCCCACCTGGCTATGCGAGTCCCGATAAATCTACCGATAGATTCAAGTTAATTAGTGAAAATAAGGGATTACGATCTACAAAAATCATTTTTCCTGGCGACGAAATCGTTATAATTAGTTTCCTGGCTGCGAATTAAAGTCCAGCATGCTCTACCCAAAAAATCCAGTGATGATTAACCACAATCAAGGCTGACAATCAGAAAACAGCCAATAAACGAGGATCACAATGAAAAAAATTGAAGCCATAATCAAGCCGTTTAAATTGGATGATGTGCGGGAAGCATTATCAGAGATAGGTGTGATGGGGATGACTGCTACCGAAGTTAAAGGTTTTGGTCGCCAGAAAGGTCATACCGAGTTGTACCGCGGGGCAGAGTATGTCGTGGATTTTCTACCCAAAGTAAAGATAGAGATTGTTGTAGCCGATGATCAGGTAGATAGAAGTGTTGAAGTGATAACAGATGCGGCCAGAACCGGTAAAATTGGCGATGGTAAAATATTTATTAGTCCCGTCGAACGCGCGATCCGGATACGGACGGGAGAATCAGACGACGATGCGTTGTAAAAAAGTAAACTAAAGAAGCACAATGCATAAGCTAGATTAGATGGTATTGCAATATTTATGAACGCGCTGGCCGTAATAGTCAGCGCGTTTTTTTTATAGGACGCGACTGGTTGTACTATTTTCAAGAAAGCATTTAGTTACTTTGTTTGGGTAGTTCGTAGCCGGGATAGTTTAATTTCAAAACCTGCTGAGTATCACTGGCCAGGTCATGCATATTTAATTCAGAGTAAGCTTTTGTCAGTACTGCCAGTGCTTCGGGGACGGCTGGTGTTCTGGGATAGTTTTCAACAACATATTTGGCCCGGTTGGCCGCTGCAACAAAGGCTTTGCGTTTCATATAGTAGCGAGCGATTCTCACTTCATGCTGCGCCAAGGTGTTACGCTGATACTTCATACGTTCAACCGCATCTGGAACAAATTTGCTGTTTGGGAATTTTCTTACTAGCTCCGCAAAATAATTGAATGAATCCCTGGTAGAACTTGGGTCACGCTCCGACGGATCTTGCGGAGATATCGCATCAAAAGGTGTGTCATTTTTATGGTAAGCAGCAAGCCCGCGTATGTAGTAGGCGTAATCAACATTGGGGTGGCTTGGGTGCAGTTTGATAAACCGGTCCCCAGCGGCAATGGCTGAGTCGTATTCCTTAAATTTATAGTAAGCAAATGCTGTTTCCAGTTGTGCCTGCTCGGCAAGTTTACCGAAAGGGTATCGGGCCTCGATAGTCTCAAGGTATTCAATTGCCAGTTCGTAATCTCCGGCTTTAATTTCAGCCTTGGCGGACTTGTAGAGTTTTTCGGCAGACCAGTCTTTATGTTCGTCGCTACCGTCGCCGGTTGATGAACAAGCTGGCAATAGTACAAATACAGTGGCTAGTAAAAAGTAGATTGGTTTTCTGGATAGGTTGTAGCGCAAGCAAAGCATAGTCTTACTACCTGTTTGACAAAATTTCAAATTAATTTCCAATGTAAATTGATAATTTTACGATAATTTGTATCGTGGATTGATGATATAATTTGTCCAGTGCTGGCAGATTAACTGGCTATTAATCAAAGCAAAACTAAATCTATTTTGTTGAATTAGATTTAGAGGAGTCTTATTTCATCGAAGAACAACTCACTACTATTATACCAGATAGAATGGCTGGAATGCGTGTCGACCAGGCATTGGCGGAATTATTTCCGGATTTTTCCCGCTCACGGTTGCAAAAGTGGATAAAAGACGGCTTCGTGTTTGTTGATGGGCATAAATGGCGCCCAAAAGACTGCGTAATTGGTGGTGAACTGATTGAGTTGTTGGTTGTCGTCGATGATGAAACGCAATGGGAAGCTGAGCCGGTTGCGCTGGATATTGTGTATGAAGATGAACATATCATTGTAATTAACAAGCCGGCAGGATTAGTGGTTCATCCCGGCGCGGGTAATAAGCACGGTACTTTAAGTAATGGATTGTTACACTACTTTCCTCAAATTGCATCGGTACCCCGGGCTGGCATAGTACATCGACTCGATAAGGATACCAGCGGTTTGCTGGTGGTTGCCAAAACCCTGGTAGCACACAAAAGCCTTGTCGAGCAATTGCAGGCTCGTATTGTTAAACGCGAATACCTGGCTTTTTGCAATAATGTGATGACAGCAGGTGGAACGGTTGATGCCCCGATAGGACGGCACCCCACAAATCGGTTGCGCATGGCAGTGCGTGACAACGGAAAACCGGCAATTAGTCACTACCGCGTAGAACAACGGTTTCGTGCCCATACTCTGATTCGCGTAAGTCTGGAAACTGGCCGAACTCACCAGATTCGGGTACACATGGCTTATATTGGTTATCCGTTGGTAGGAGATGCTGTTTACGGAGGACGATTAAAACTTCCTCCCGGGAGTCTTGATGACTTTGCTAACGCACTGCGAAAGTTTAAACGTCAGGCACTACATGCAACAAGCCTGGGTCTGGAACACCCGATATCCCACGACTGGATGCAATGGCAAGCCGATTTACCAGAAGATATGCGCTTGTTAATTGATTTCGCTGAACAGGATTCAAGAGCAAAGGGCTAAATGATTTTAATTTTTCAAACAGGCAATTAATTTTACTTCCTATGCTACAAATACATGACTGGATTATTCCCCGCTGGCCGGCTCCACCGCATGTGCGTGCTTATACAACTACAAGAATTGGTGGTTTTAGTGAGGGTGCATTTGCCTCTATGAATTTGGGTGACCGCACAGAGGATAATATTATCGCAATTGCTAAAAATCGAAATCAACTAAACGAGGTTTTGAATCTGCCTTGTGAGCCGAGTTGGTTGTATCAATCGCATAGCAATAAAGTGGTGCGCTTATACGATGACACTCCGTCAAACCAGGATGCTGATGCAAGTTATACGACTATTCCAGACAAAGTTTGCGTAGTGCTAACTGCCGATTGCCTGCCGGTATTATTTTGTGCTAAAGACGGCTCAGCAGTAGCTGCGGTGCATGCCGGATGGCGTGGTCTTGCCAATGGTGTGATAGATAACACCATTAGTACCTTGTTGCACTTTGCCAAGTGCAGGCCGGAAAATCTAATTGCATGGCTGGGGCCGGCAATTGGTCCCGGTGTTTTTGAAGTGGGTGATGACGTGAAAGAGGCTTTTACCAATCAGATGCCCGATGCTGCGAAAGCATTCACGCCTGTGGTTGATGGTAAATGGCTGGCAAATATTTATTTGCTGGCGCGCCAGCGCCTGCACCGGATGGGAGTGACGGATATATTTGGCGGTGAATTTTGTACGGCCACTCAGTATGAAAAGTTTTATTCCTACCGTCGAGATAAAGAAACAGGCAGAATGGCAAGCTTAATCTGGATGGATAATACCGAGTCCCAATTGTTAAACCTTTAACAACAATTATCTATCGAAGTCCCCCTGTGCCGTGATTGTCGTTCAGTGTTGGTTTTTTGAGTCGTTCTG
>NZ_CDLKIE010000105.1:0-2515 GCF_975902315.1 Kaarinaea lacus
GACCTGGCCGTCGTCCTGGCGAAGGGTGCAGGGAGTATGTAACGCGACCTTCAAAGGCAGCCGGTCAAACACCAGCTTGCGCTGCCTCAGGGCATTGGCGAGATAGTGGCTCACATCCAAAACCGGAGCTGTCAGCTCTTCGCCCTCCAGCCACTCGCCATAATCTTTCAGGCTGGCACCGCAACCGCTGCTGGTGGTAACAATGGCGTCGGCCTTATGGTGGGAAAAAGATTTTATGTTTGTCCGCGCCAGTTTCTCTGCGATTTCCAGTTCGCCGTTGTGGCGATGCAGTGCACCGCAACAACCCTGTCCCCTGGGCAGGGCCACTTCCAGGCCGAGGGCGTTGAACACATCGATGGCTGCCTGCTGGATATCCTGCTCCATCACCGAGCTGAAGCAGCCCGTAAAGAGGGCAATGCGCTGGTCATTACGGCCTTGATCGATGTGGTTACTTAACTTACCGGGATAGTTAACTCTGCCCAGTAATGCATCGGTTCGATGCAGGCCCATGAGCTTGAGTAATCCGAGTTTTGACAGTAGCGTGCGCAAGCCCAGGATCTGTACGAGATAAGTGACTTGTATGATGGACTTCATAACCGAGATTCTGCATGCCAGCCACAGCATCATGCGGGTAATGCGCGGTACAGGTCGCTGTTCGCGTATGCGTGCCAGGGACTCATCCAGCATCTTGCCGAAATTAACCTTCGATGGGCAGACTAACTCGCAGGTGTAGCAACCCAGGCAGCTTTCCAGCTTTGCCTGTTGTTCCGGGTCCACGCCATCGCTGCTGTTTTTTTCCAGTGTTCGCATCAACCGAATACGACCCATGGGCGACTGTTCTGCGTCCTCGCTCCTGGCGTAAGTGGGGCAGGTGGAAAGACAGATCCCACACTGGGTGCAGCCATCCGGATGGGTTGGCGGCGTAAAATCCATCATGGCATCGTTCAGATCAAAGCTAAAAGACATGGGCTACATTGCCTGTGCAACAGTGTTTAAGTTCGAATGTTGGTTTGTTTATATATAGTTAGAGCAAGCGCTGTGCCAGCGGTGACAGTGTTGATTTATCAACAGCTTAGAAGTATGAAAGTGGTTGCATGTGGGTGGGTTTGTCAGGTTTACTACAAATGGAATCGGGATACTTGTAAAATTCGGGTTCATAGAACAATTGCTGGTATTAGTAGAAGCAATTACTTCGTGGTAGAGCCCAAAGTGAAAGAAAGCGCTAGCTAAGCAACCGGATTATCCTGGCAACTTGGGTTATCTCTATTATTGTTTATGCCTGTAGATATCGGCTTTCGGTTTCCAGGTGACGTTTTATGTTATCCAGCCAGTCATCCAGTCGAGGCTGAAGCCGTTGCTGCGCCTCTCTTACTTCCCGTTGCAGTGCAGATTCGCCCTGCCGAATGACCTTATCGTCACCGAACAGTAATCGGAGCACTTTACCGAGACGGCCCGATGCGGTAGGGACCGGTAACACCAGTTCCGTAAAGGCAAAGGATTCCTCCTGTGTCAGGCGTGTCCCGCACTCGATGGCTTCTACTGAGACCTCGATACGAAATGGCGGGGAAGAATCGGATTCAGTTATCATGTATTTATTCTGCTCATAGGCCACCACGCTATTGCAGTAATCGGCAATATGACCATCGACAGCGACGCGATGGTGAAAAACTGTACCTACAGAAACCGGTCCCGCTGGATTGCGACTGATGTTAATGACCGCGGTATGGCGACACAAGCGTGTTTTTCGTGGCAAATCAGTTATCAGGTTAAACACGGTGTCGGCATTGACACCCTCAATATCCACCGATGACTTGAGGCGCACTCTGTGGCGATGATTGCTGAGCTTTTGACTCATTAACATTTGCCAGTAATAGATTAGTAATAAAGTGATTTACTTTAAATGACACGGGGTCCTTTTGGCTAGTCTTGTGACAATAGAATTATTCAATAGTAAACCAGCAGCGTTAATCACCTCCGAATCGATCCTGCGCAACTTGCAGTTTTCTCAATAGAAAGAAATAAATGAGCACTGTTATATTGCCTTAAGTCCTGCATATTGCGATCAAAAAACGGCATTTAAGAACAAATTGCGAACAAGGTTCACAACCCTTTTTATTTCTGTCAATAGTGATAACCTAATCAGGTTTTCAACCTCAACAATGGATGGAGGATACAGGAGATGATTATTGATCACATAGGTTTTGCCATATCAGACAGCCAAAAAAGCAACGATTTTTATACAAAGGCGCTGGCCCCGTTGGGGATTAAAAAGGTAATGGAATACGATGGGTGGTCAGGTTATGGGCGTGATGGAAAACCTGAGTTCTGGTTTGGGGAAGCGGAACAAGCTCATGGGCCAATGCATATTGCTTTTTCAGCCGACAACCGTGATCAGGTCAGGCAATTTTATGAAGCCGCTCTCGCGGCTGGCGCTAAAGATAATGGGGGTCCTGGCATTCGGGAAGAATATCATCCTAATTATTTTGGGGCGTTTGTCATTGATCCGGATGGACAC
>NZ_CDLKIE010000106.1:0-7488 GCF_975902315.1 Kaarinaea lacus
CTTTCTCTCGTTTTCTTTCCCTTTATTCTTGGGACCTTAATAAGTAAAATAACAAGGTGGAAGGAATCCTGACCAAAGAATTCCTGCCCCTTTTTCGACATTGTCTGGCCAGTGCTAAACATTATCATTGGGGATCCCGTGGAGTGATTGGCACGTCAACCCACGCTGGCTAAAAACAACAAAAACGGAGGTAGTAGCAGAAATGAATCCTGATTTAATACCACCAATTTTAGGCGCTGTTGGGTTAGTGATTGCCTTTATCATTTACGCAATGGTCAAACAGCATGCCGCGGGCGAAGGCAAAGTCGTGGAAATAGGCGACCAAATCCACCTGGGCGCCATGGTCTTCATGAAACGTGAATATACCATGCTGGCCCTGTTCGCAGCGGTGTTGATCGTGTTGCTATTTATCTCCCTGGGCTGGCAAACATCCGTTGCGTTTATTGTTGGCGCGCTCAGTTCAGCCACTGCTGGTTACATAGGAATGTATACCGCCACCAAGGCCAATGTGCGTACCACAACCGCTGCCCACAAAGAGGGCGCAGCGGCAGCATTAACCGTCGCATTCTTCGGCGGTTCGATTATGGGAATGACCGTCGCCTCTGTTGGTTTATTAGGTCTCGGTGTTCTCTACTTACTGTTTGGCGGTGATCCCCATACGGCTCATGTTATCCACGGTTTCGGCATGGGTGCTTCCAGCGTGGCATTGTTCTCACGTGTCGGTGGTGGTATCTACACCAAGAGTGCCGATGTCGGCGCAGACCTGGTGGGTAAAGTAGAAGCCGGTATTCCGGAAGATGATCCACGCAACCCAGGGGTAATCGCGGATAATGTTGGGGACAACGTAGGT
This sequence comes from Kaarinaea lacus, assembly GCF_975902315.1. Taxonomy (NCBI): domain Bacteria; kingdom Bacillati; phylum Cyanobacteriota; class Cyanophyceae; order Nostocales; family Nodulariaceae; genus Kaarinaea; species Kaarinaea lacus. The sequence goes on from NZ_CDLKIE010000106.1 coordinate 851, forward strand.
GATGTTGCTGGTATGGGTTCTGACATCTTTGAGTCTTATTGTGGTTCTATCATCGCCACCATCGCAATGGCATCAACCATGGCGATGGAACTACTCACAGATCTCGGTGGTGATCGACAGGCACTAATGTTTTTACCCCTTGCACTGGCATCAGCCGGATTAATCTGTTCTGTGCTGGGTATCGTGCTCGTAAAGATTTTCTCTTCATCATCACCCGAGAAAGCACTACGCACTGGCACAATCGGCGCTGCGGTTATCTTCATTGTTGCATCGTATTTCGTCATCGACATGGTTGGTGTTAATACCAAGGTCTGGTACGCGGTTTTGGCCGGAACCGTTGGCGGTATAATCATCGGACTGGTTACTGAACATTACACGGCTGGCAAACCGGTACGTCACATTGCAACTTCAGGTGAAACCGGTCCTGCAACAGTCATGATCACCGGCCTGGCAGTGGGTATGCAGTCCGTTGTCATACCATTGCTATCTATCGCCGCCATAATTTTCATCTCTACCGAACTGGTTGGCCTCTATGGAGTTGGAATCGCCGCGGTGGGAATGTTGGCTACGGTTGGTATCACCATGGCAATTGATGCTTACGGACCGGTTGCGGACAATGCAGGCGGTATTGCAGAAATGGCCGGCCTGGGCGAAGAAACCCGCGCCATTACCGATTCACTGGATGAACTGGGCAATACTACAGCTGCGATCGGAAAAGGTTTCGCCATCGGCGCTGCAGCATTAGCGGCGTTAGCAATTATTGCTGCATTTGTGGAAGTTGTTTCCGCCAACATTGCGGACTTCAACCTTCAACTGAACAATCCGAAAGTGCTGATGGGCATGTTCATCGGCGGTATCTTTCCCTTGTTAGTCAGCGCACTCACCATGACTGCCGTGGGTGATGCGGCCTTTGACATGATCAAAGAGATCCGTCGTCAATTTAAAGAAATACCCGGGCTAATGGAAGGTACCGGCAAGCCCGATACGGGGCGTTGTGTTGATATTGCCACCACTGCAGCATTAAAGAAAATGATTCCGCCGGGATTACTCGCTGTAGCCGCACCGCCTGTTGTTGGGTTTGGATTAGGCGCAGAAGCCCTGGGCGGCATGCTCGGTGGCGCACTGGTGGCTGGCGTACTTATGGCCCTGATGATGGCCAATGCCGGTGGCGCCTGGGACAACGCCAAAAAATATGTCGAAAAAGGAAACCTGGGTGGCAAAGGTTCCGATGTTCATAAAGCCTGTGTTGTAGGTGACACCGTGGGCGATCCCTTCAAGGACACCTCCGGCCCATCCATGAACATCCTGATTAACGTACTTGCTATCGTCAGTCTGGTTATTGCGCCTTTGTTGTCGTAAGCGTTGCCTCAAAAGTTGTCGTAACAGCGTTATAGCAACATACTTGCAGACAATAACCATCTCAAATAAAAAGGCCCTAATATTAATTAGGGCCTTTCTTTTTTCCAACGATTTAATACTAAAGAGTGAACTTCTTCAGCTTTTTCTTTACCGCAACATTCTTCAACGTCACGTACTGCGGTAATCCGTTTTTATAGGGTGGATAGTCTTCGCCCTTAATCAGGGGTGAAAGATACTCACGACACTTGGCCGTAATATGCATGCCATCTTTGGTGATGAAATTCCGGGGCATGAATTTCTCGACATTCGCCACCTTGGAAAGATCCGCTTCACCGATAGTCCATTTGTAAGGTTTACTGGATTTGCGAACGATAGCGGGCATTACCGAGTTCTTGCCTTTCAATGCCATTTGTACTGCAGCTTTACCTACTGCATAGGCCTGATCCACGTCGGTTTTCGATGCAATATGTCTAGCGGCACGCTGTAAATAGTCCGCAACGGCCCAGTGATATTTGTAACCCAGCTCATCTTTAATCATATTGGCAATCACCGGAGCCACACCACCTAATTGCGCATGCCCAAAGGCATCTTTACCACCCGCCTCGGCCAGGAACTGACCTTCTTTGTTCCGTACACCTTCGGACACCACCAGCGCACAATAACCATATTTTTTGACGCACTGATCAACTTTCTTAAGAAACGCCGCTTCATCAAAATCAATTTCCGGAAACAAAATGATATGAGGTGCATCGCCGGCTTCTTCTGCCGCCAAACCACCGGCGGCTGCAATCCAGCCTGCGTGACGCCCCATAACCTCCATGACAAATATCTTGGTAGAAGTCTTGGCCATTGACGCTACATCAAAGGCTGCTTCGCGGATGGAAACGGCAACATATTTGGCTACGGAACCAAAACCTGGACAGTTGTCTGTAATTGGCAAATCATTATCAACCGTCTTTGGGACATGAATAGCCTGAACGGGATAACCCATTTCCTGGGACAATTGCGAAACTTTATAACAGGTATCCGCTGAATCGCCGCCGCCGTTATAGAAAAAGTACCCGATGTTGTGTGCTTCAAACACCTCAATCAATCGTTCGTATTCGCGTTTATTCTCCTCCAGGCCTTTTAATTTAAATCGGCACGAACCAAACGCACCGGAAGGAGTATATTTCAATGCCGCGATAGCTTTTGCAGAATCTTTGCTGGTATCGATCAAATCTTCCGTTAGTGCGCCAATAATACCGTTGCGGCCTGCGTATACTTTACCTATTTTATTTTTATTTTTACGTGCCGTCTCAATGACACCACATGCACTGGCATTAATGACTGCTGTCACCCCACCTGATTGTGCATAAAATGCATTCTTTTTAGCCATTACCTCGCCTCCATTTGCGTTTTAAACATTCCAACCGCATTTAATTGAATAAATTACACGACAAAATCTGTTTTCTTATGCATCCAATAACACTCACGCGTAAAATTATCACCGGATGTTAGCAAAATTTGTCGGAAAAAGGATTTAAATTACCAAATACATGCATCAACATCATAAATTCCCATAAATTTATCTTTTCACTTCAAGTTTTATCGCCAGTAATGCCTGGATAACGACGTAAAAGTGTCGTTATTACGTCACATTGAGATTTATTATCGTGATTCCTTATAGTTTTTTTTACAAAATTATCGTTCGCATCAACTAAGCCGGTAATTTTCGAATATGAATAATGGAATTTTTTGCGTTCTCTAATATTTTTGGCAATACTTTGTTCAATAATTATTGACTTGGCTATCTTTTTAAGAGTAGCTTTACAGTTTTTTAAATCTCAGTACAATTGCGGCAACAATTGTGGCAACAATTGTGGTAAAAAAGTGGCAGTCAAAGGAATAGAGGTAGCCATATGAGAATCGTACTAGTCGGTGCGCCCGGTTCCGGTAAAGGAACACAGGCGAAGATGCTAGTCGAAAAATACGGAGTACCCCAGATCTGCACCGGAGAACTGCTTCGCGAAGCAGTATCCGCCAAAACTCCCCTAGGACTACAAGCCAAAGCAGCAATGGATGCGGGGCAACTGGTATCAGACCAAATTGTTCTTAATATGATTGAAGAACGTTTAGCAGACTCTGATGCAAAAAACGGCTTTATTCTTGATGGTTTTCCTCGTAACGTTCCCCAGGCAGAAGCGCTTGATTCCATGTTGAATCGATTACAAATGCCTCTGCAGGGAGTAATACTGATTGAAGTCGATTTTGATTTGCTGATTCAACGTATTACGGGTAGACGTACCTGTCATTCATGCGGTGCTGTTTATAATATTTATACTTCACCTTCCAAACTGGAAGATCACTGCGACCAATGCGGCGGAAATCTGCATCATCGAGCCGATGACAATGAGGAAACTATTTCCAACCGACTTCGCGTGTATGAAATGCAAACCGCACCGCTCGTTGCCTATTACTCCAATCAAAACAGACAATATACATTGCCAGGCAATGGTGAAATTGAAGAAATATATGAAGGTTTATGTAAAATAATTGACGCATTACCACTCTCACCACCACAAAAGGAGGGCATAGAAACACAAATATCTATGGAAGAATCTGAAAATAAAACTACAATTATGGAAAATCATCAAGAATTGACTACATTTGATGATATTATTAAAGAAAAAGCTAAAGAAACTAAAGTAACTTCCGAAAAGAAGGCCAAAGAAGCACCCAAAACTTCTGTTAAACGTACTACTAGTAGTACCAAACGTAAGAAAAAGGAGGCCACAACCATGGCAGCGAAGAAAAAAGCAACAAAGAAGAAGGCAGCTAAGAAAAAAGCAGCCAAGAAGAAAGTAGCTAAGAAGAAAAAGGCTACTAAGAAGAAAGCAACCAAGAAGAAAGCAACTAAGAAAAAAGCAGCGAAGAAGAAAAAAGCTGCACCTAAGAAGAAGAAAAAAGCAGCCAAGAAGAAAAAAGCTGCACCTAAGAAGAAAAAAGCAGCTAAGAAGAAAAAGGCTGCTAAGAAGCGTAGATAATCAGCCGATTGGCTCCACATGGAGTCATGAAGCAAATTTCTACCAAATTAAGGGTGTACCTCGGTACACCCTTAATTTTTTCCGCATTTTGTAATTCCAAACCTTCCTTATTTTGCCAATTCCTGGTTTTGCAGTATCCTTTACTACAATTTACGTCACCATAAACGTCGAAACCGGTGTAAAATCGATTAATTTATCTTATATTCCCCAGACAGGAGTACCTAGCTGTGTCTAGTTTTGACCGTACCCAACGTTCCATGCCTTCAATTCGAATGCGCCGCATGCGCCGGGATGACTTCAGCCGTCGTTTGATGCGTGAAAGCCAGCTTTCTGTTGATGATTTAATCTATCCCATATTTGTGATCGAGGGCGAAGGCCAACGGGAAAAAGTTGAATCCATGCCCGGTGTCGAACGGGTTAGCATTGACGAGCTAGTCAAAGAAGCGGAAGACCTGGTGCAGCTGGGTGTACCCGCCATTGCCCTGTTTCCGGTGGTTGGTGATGCTAAAAAATCACTCGACGCAAAGGAAGCCTTTAATCCTGATGGCCTCGCGCAACGCGCAGTCCGCGCATTGAAGAAGGCGCAACCATCACTTGGCGTCATAACCGATGTTGCATTAGATCCATTTACTACTCATGGACAGGATGGCTTGATCGATGATACGGGCTATGTATTAAATGATGAGACTGTAGAAGTTTTGGTTAAGCAAGCCCTTTCACATGCAGAAGCAGGTGCTGACATCGTCGCTCCCTCAGATATGATGGACGGTCGTATTGGTGCAATCCGTAAAGAACTGGAAGCAAACAATTATATCTACACTCGCATCCTGGCATACTCCGCCAAATACGCATCGAGTTTTTATGGACCGTTTCGTGATGCCGTAGGTTCAGCCGCTAATCTTGGTGCAGGCAACAAATATACCTATCAAATGGACCCCGCCAATACGAATGAGTCTCTTTGGGAGGTAGGTTTGGACCTGGAGGAAGGCGCGGATATGGTCATGGTGAAACCCGGCATGCCATACCTTGATATCGTGTATCGCGTAAAGGAACAATTTGGCGTACCAACCTATGCCTATCATGTTAGTGGTGAATATTCGATGTTAAAAGCCGCTTCGCAGAATGGCTGGCTGGATGAAAAAGCAGTGGTAATGGAGGCATTGCTGGGCTTTAAGCGGGCCGGTGCGGACGGAATCCTGACTTACTATGCCAAAACTGTCGCCCAATGGCTAAAAGAAACTGACTAGCGCTATTCGAATAGTCTAGTTCCACAACAAGAGGAGACCAACTCGTGGCACCAAGCATAATATCCAATTTATTTGGACAGTCTCCCGTTAAACCGCTGCAAAATCATATGCACGCGGCTCACCAATGCGTGACGCAATTAACACCGTTTTTCAATGCCGTCCTGGCAAATGATTGGGACAAGGTTAATCTGTTACAGAAAGAGATTTCTGATCTCGAAAACAAGGCTGATGAACTAAAACGGGAACTACGTATGCAATTACCGAATAGCCTGTTAATGCCTGTGTCCCGGCGAGACCTGCTGGAAGTACTGACAATGCAGGATAAAATTGCCAATAAAGCAAAAGACATCGCTGGCCTTATTACAGGCCGAAAAATGAGTTTCCCTGGCGCTATTGCTGATACGCTCAAATTATTTATCCAGCGCTCTATCGATGCCTCACAACAAGCATGTAAAGCCATCGATGAATTTGATGAGCTGGTGGAAACAGGTTTCCGAGGCAAAGAAGCAGATGTCGTGGAAACCATGATCAACAAACTGGATGACATCGAGGCCGACACAGATCGTATACAGATCCAGATTCGAGCAGAGATATATCAGCTTGAAAAAGAACTGCCCCCAGTCGACGTGATATTCATGTACAAAATTATTGACTGGATTGGGGAATTGGCCGATCGGGCACAACGTGTGGGAAGCCGGCTGGAATTAATGCTGGCACGCTAACAAAGAATAAAACAACATAAATAACAATAACGGAGTACGGGAACCACACACCCAGAAGTACTCTGAACAAACAAGGTTGACCTTCCATGGATTACGGTACTACCTATATCATTCTGGCAATTGCTTTCGGTTTTTTCATGGCCTGGGGTGTTGGTGCTAATGACGTTGCCAATGCCATGGGAACATCCATTGGTTCCGGCGCTGTCACCATAAAACAGGCCGTCATCATTGCCGCCATCTTTGAGTTCAGCGGCGCTTTTTTGGCCGGAGGCCAGGTAACGGCA
>NZ_CDLKIE010000107.1:0-8824 GCF_975902315.1 Kaarinaea lacus
CTCTGTTGCTGCTTGGCTTCTTCTTCCTCGGGCAAGTACAGTTTGCCTTTTGCACCACAGCCAGCGACAAGCAATCCGAACAGGATGACTATTGCCAGATAAACGCCGATGTTTGTTTTGCTCTCTTTCAGCTTCATTACTTTGACTCTTTAACGCTGGTTTCCTGGCTCCAGGATTTCCTGGTGCTGTTTTTACAAAAATGCACGGGTTGACCACCCGGGTGGAAATGACGGCATAATTGTACCAATAATAGTGCAAGCGTGCTGTTTTTTAACAACTATTTAGGTCATTGCCCCAGGGGCACTCATGCTTTAAGGTTAAGCCTATGCTGGATTATGAATTTACTGAAATTGGCAGCGAACTGGAATACTGCGTCATCTGGATGCATGGACTGGGGGCTGATGGGCATGATTTCGAACCCGTTGTGCCTGAATTGAATTTGCCCGAATCACCGGGGATTCGCTTTATTTTTCCCCATGCCCCCATGCAACCGGTCACCATTAATGGTGGTTTTGTAATGCGCGCCTGGTACGACATCATTGAGCCGGATCTAACGGCACGCCAGGATCACGAGGGAATCGTAAAGTCCGCCGACGCCGTTTACGAAATTATCCATGAGCAGATAGAAGGGGGATTTTCCCCCAATAAAATTATCCTTGCCGGATTTTCACAGGGCGGCGCCATGGCCTTGCATATTGGATTACGATCAGAGGAAAACTTTGGCGGCATACTGGCGCTTTCCACCTACCTGCCTCTGGCCGATGAAGTTGAGGTTCCGCCAGCTGCACAAAAGGCGGAAATTCCTATTTTCATGACACATGGTTTGTATGACCCGGTGATACCCATTAATGCGGGCCAGTTGTCGATGCAACGATTAACCGACCTGGGATACTCGGTGTCGTGGAAGGATTACCCAATGGAACATGCAGTGTGCGCTGAGGAAATCGTGGATATCAGCCAGTGGATCAAGCAGGTGACTGCTTCAGGGTGAACAAGCACCGTTAGTGATTTAACAGTTCGCCAGTTCGTAATTCAGTTTTTCTTCAATGCGCTTTTTATAATTGAGGTATTCAATGATCTGGAAATGACTGGATGCCCGTTCCCCTAACAGGGCCGGCGCCAGGTCCAGGTCCGTAATATAGATCGGATAGCGCTCTCCACTGGGCCGTCGACTCAACACGTAGCGGGCAACTTCACGAAACAGGTTAATACCGTGGTCCAGCGATGAATACTCTTTGTCTTCCGTGTACATGGTGAACACGGTTTTCTGGTCGATCACACTGCCAACAACCTGCACATGGAAGTAAGATTGTTTGCTTTTATCGTAGTCACTTTTTTGCCGTTTAAACTGGCATTGACCCTCTGCCGTTCGATGCACGCGATAAAACTCGATGTTGTCCAGCATCCCCGCATAGTAGTCATCGTTGTGTGCCATTGACTGACGCGTCAGCACGGTATCAAAAAACGCCATGTATTGATTGATCAAACTCAGGTCTTCATGAAAGGGCAACTTCTGGTGAAAAGCGGCACCCTGCTCATCCAGAATATATATACTGGCGAGCTGCCCTACCACTTCATAAAACAGTTGAATCTTCCCTGCTAAATTATTCGCAAACACATCCGCTAACGTCGTGCCTTCAAATGCGCGCCGGTCAACCTCAAACTGGTTGGTACCTGATTGTGACTCAGAAAGTTTATTAAAAAACTCGCGTTCCGTATCAGCTCTTAAATAATAAAAGTTATCCCCTTCATGATTAATCAGGAAAAACGACTGCTGCGCCTCGAGAATATACCGCACATTTTTTTGCAGACTGCCATTTCTGAAATAGGCGCTTAATACATCTTTGAACAGTTGTTCAATTCTTTCCACCAGCATGGAACCCTGCGCAAACGAAAAGTTAAATGCCGCGAATTTTTTGCGTTTAATGCCGGCGTTATTCAGGTTCCAGCGCAGTAACTGGCAAAGGCAGTCCAGCATTCCATCAATGCCTGAATAACGATAAGTCAGGATCTCTTGCCAGCTGGTCACAACCACCAGATCGAAGGTAAGCGCCAGATTAGCCGATGAACTCACCGGATTGAGAATGTCCTTATCTTCGCTCATAAAATAATTGTTGCGCCGGGCATTGCCACGCAGCGGATCAATACCGGTATTGAGAAACAGGCATGCACTGACAACGGCCGGTGGCTTTTCAAGATCATCAATACTGGTATCCGGAATTTCGCCATTGGGAAACTGTTGCTGCAATGCGTCCAGGATATTCTTGACCTCTTCCACCTGCAGTGAACCGACCTTGGTATCGAGGGACAAAATGGTGCCGGGGTTGATCAGCCTGTTGAAGTGACACCAGGTTAGCAATTCCGCTGCACTATTACCGCGTTTAATAGCAGTGAGCTCCAGTTTTTTGGTCGCTGCGTTGGCGGCTTCATTGAGCAGTTGCCAGGACTCCACACCGGACCGGGTGACAGACTGTTGAAAGGTGAGTTTTCGTTCAACAATATTGGTGGATACACCGCGATTGATCAGCTCTATTTTGCCGGGTTTCTTTTCAAACGCGGCATACAGCTTGCGACCCAGTGCATTCAGGTCTTTTTGACTGATGCGTGACAAGCCGGCATTGTTACGCGCAAACCTGGAAAGAAACATGTAACTGTGTGTAAGGTCTTCAACCAACACCTTTCTTTCCTGTAACACGCGATGGATTTTCCATTCGTCTCGCTTGTCAAGTTCCTCTATATAGTCAGCCTTCCAGTTCCAGCTTGCGGTGAGCTCTCTCAGGCAACTACGTTGCCAGTCGTCCTTGCCGCGTGAATCGGAACTCAGCGGAATATTCACCTTGAAATAAAAACAGCGTCGCACCAGTTCCAGGCGTTCTTTTTCTTCGCGCTTTATCAGGTAATCTTCCAGACGGCGAATCAAAATACTGTAGGGATCCAGTGCATTCAGGTCCATCAGCCCGTCATAGACTTTTTGCTTAAAATGCTGGCTGAGCAATTCGCAGTTGGGGTAACTGCTGGCATACGTTTCCATGAGCAGGATCTTTAATACCGACTTGTAGGGAGAATCAATTCCCTTGTAAACCTGCCATAAGCCGGCACCGAAGAATTCTTCCACCGGGACTTTTGACAATCCGCCGAAGTTAATAATCTCGTTCTCGTCAACAAAGCGATTGTGCGTCAGGTGGTGCACAAACTCGTCGTAAAGTTTTTCCTGATCCGGCGGTACCAGCCACCACACGGGAAAACGACCCGCCAGCAAGATACTGGTGCGATAGAATTCTTCCAGTAATAAGTGATGCTGTGTTGATCCACTGCTTTCACTGCTAAGTTGATGCACTTCCCCGCTGCGAAATTTTTCCGCATCCATTGGGAAAAAGTGCACTTCCAGTCCGATGCTTTCTGCCCAGACTTCGATGTAGTCACACTTTACTCGCAACTCCGTTAATTGATTGTCGTCCAGCGACGGGTTGTAGCAAAGCCAGATATCGAAGTCACTTTTTTCCGACTGTGCGATGGTCCCCACACTGCCCATCATAAACAGTGAATGTATGTCGCACTTGGCGGCAGCGGATTCTTTATAGTCAAAATTATTGGCGAGACTTTTTGCGGCCTCGATACTGTTTTTGTCCGGCGAATACAGGGAGATGCCTGCAGGGGTTTCGCCCGACACATAACCCGGCAGTTGTTTATGGTTGACGTGAAAGAACAGTGGCAACAGGTTTAAAAAATTACGCTGTTTCCACTTCAGGGAATTTTGGGTTCTTTCCAGGCGCTGCTGGTTGATCTCGAGAAAGCGGTTCTTGATTGCCTTGAGATCCGTTTCTCCAGAACCATCCGTTTTAATTGTCGTTACCAGCATGCGACCGCCAAGACCCTCGTGAAATCTGAAATATTATGTAAATTCAATAAGTAATCAATTTGCGTAAGTGGTACATCCCCACATAAGTTTTCGGCAATCAGGGCCAATTATTGAGTGTAATTTTTGAGAGGTCAGCGCTGGTTTTTGTGACGTTTTGTGAGTTTGGTCGCCTGCTATACCGCAAAAGATCACAAATCGACCGGATGTGCCTCAAGGCTGGCTATTCAATTGCCGAAGAATAGGGCAAAGGATTTGGTAAAAAGGACAGCTTGTATTTAAAGCAGGGAAGTACTCAAATAGGGCGGGAAATTCGGGGGCAAAATCCTGGAAAAATGCTTATCATTTTACGAATTTTTCTCCTATTATTAGTTAATTAAGTGCTGAGAAAACATTGGCTTAGTTGTACCGATTGTCACTGCCATGGCACTGCCAGTCAGGCAATCCCACGCAATTTGGATGAAAACAGATAAATAAGTCGGAGTCGAAAAATGGAATCTGGTGAAAGCAAAATTACTCTGGAGCTGGCGATGGAATTACTGGAACACGTTCCCGTCGGCATCGCTATTTCAGATCAGAGCGACAATATAGTTTGGTGTAACGAAGCGCTTGCCAGGTTTCTTAACATATCTATGGATGAGCTCGGTAAGCATTCTCTTAGTGATCTAAAAAGCCATAAACTACGCCCAATTTCCGAAGCATCCGATACCGTTCTGGTTCCCGGTGATGAAGTCGCCCCTGATCGCTGGTTGAAGCATCGCTCCATCCCACTTGCCGCGGGCCAGGGTTCCACCTATTCAGCCACGGTATATACCGACATCTCGGAAGTTTCCAGTCTGCTGGCCGAACAGGAAAAACTGACCGAGCAGTTAAACCAGCTTTCTACCGTGGATCGCGAAAGTGGCCTGCTCAATCATCGCGCCATGTTGCAACATCTCGAACCACTGGTATCCCGCAGTCGCCGTTACAGTAATAACCTGTCGATAATCGCCATGGAATTAACCAACCTGGATAACATTGTTGATGACCATGGACCCGATGCGGCCAGCCAGGCCGTGGTCGAGGTGAGCCGCTTGCTGAAAGACCAGATGCGTTGGGCGGATATCGTGAGCCGCGTGGAATACAATCGATTTGTCTTTATTTTGCCGGAAACTGACAAACCCTCAGCGGTGCATTTAGCCAACAAAATTTCCGCCCAGGTCAATGATCTGCACGTGCATTTTGAAGATACCTCTTTTCAGTTGCAGGCGAATTTCGGCGTAACCGCCTGGGAAAAAGGCAATGATTCGGTGCTGTTATTGCGCAAAGCCAACCAGGGCCTGGATACTGCCAGAGCCAGTGGTGCAAACGCCATCGAAGCCGTGTAAAGCAAACGCACGGCGGGCGACCCCGCTAAAAATCCAACTCCCAGCGCACCTTATACCCGTTCTAGGGTATACTGTAATCACCTGCCGGTATAATTATTAGTCATACCCAGCGCCCCAGACCGGCAACTGTTTTTGGGTGAATATGTGTTGGGTGGATGTGGTTACTCGTCATGGATAGCCGACACATTACTAGTCACATTAGTCGTAAATTATTAACAAGCACCCTGCTTTTGCTTGCCGCTGTTTTCATCAGTGGACAATGCCTGGCGCAAATCACCCCGGCGGCAGGTCCTCAGCTGGAACCGAAAAAAGGCCGCTTTCTGGTTGCTACCGACAACCTGGCGAATACCAGCTTCAAAGAAACTGTGATTCTCATGACGCACTATAGTTCTCTGGGTGCTACGGGTATCGCGATCAATAGACCGGCCCATATTCCGCTGAACGAAGCGTTCCCGACGGTAAAAGAACTGGGTTCCATGAAAGATTCGCTCTACCTCGGTGGGCCGGTTAAAACCAACGGGATTTTCGTGTTAATGAAAACCAAGCGCCCCCATGCTGGCATGAAGCGTGTCACCGATGACATCTATTTCACGGTTGGTCTCAACGCTGTCATCCATGGTTCCTCCAAAGCCGAAGAAGGCGAAATTGCCAGGGCCTATGCCGGTTATGCCGGCTGGAGTCCCGGCCAACTGCAGGAAGAAATCAAACGCGGCGACTGGCTTATTGTCGAAACGGATACCAGCATCGTATTCGAAGAAAACTCCGATAATTTATGGCAACGTTTACGCAAAAAATGGTCGGGCAACTGGATTTAACTTCCTTTCATGTAACATTTCTAGCGCTACTTCATCTTATATGTCGTGGATATTATTAACTGATACCGCTTCCATCAGTGCGGGAAACGCACAGGAATTTGTGGTTGATACCGCATTTGGGCCGCTGGAGTTGTTTGTCGTGAATGACAACCAACAGTTTTATGCCTACGAAAACCGCTGTCCCCACACGGGGGTTAACCTGAACTGGCAACCGGATCAGTTTTTTGATATCGATAACAAGTTCCTGCAGTGCTCCACGCACGGCGCCCTGTTTCGTACTACTGACGGTTATTGTGTACGGGGACCTTGCGCGGGGAGCCGCCTGGAATCCATCCCTTTAAAAGTTGAAAATGGAAGTATTTACATTGCGTCGAACTAGATTTTCCAAACAAACATTGGTGTTCGCAATGCCTGTTTGCTTGATTCTGTTGATGATTATTGCCGTTTCTTTTGCAGGCAATAAAACAGTCAAGGTGCTGACACTGCCTGACTTAAGCAACTGGGAAACTGAAGAGTTTTCCGGAAAAACTTCCTACGAACTGGTTACCATCGACAACAGGCAGGCGATCAAAGCCATTAGCAATCAGTCGGCCTCGGGCCTGGTTCGTAAAATGAAAGTCGATTTAACAAAAACTCCCTATTTAAACTGGTCGTGGAAAGTCGATTCCATTCTTAGCGACGTCAACGAAACCCAAAAGGAAGGCGATGACTACGCTGCACGTATATATGTCGTCATATCCGGTGGCATATTTTTCTGGCGCACACGCGCTATTAGTTATGCATGGGCAAGCAAGCAACCGAAAAACAGCCACTGGCCCAATGCGTTTACCGGGAACGCCACCATGGTCGCCATGCAATCCGGTCCTGCATTGACGGGCCAGTGGGTCACTGAAAAGCGTAATGTTCTGGAAGACATCGAAAAACTACTCGACATCGATAAAACCCAGATCGATGCCATTGCCATCATGACAGACACGGATAATAGTAAACAGTCCGCTACCGCTTACTACGGCGATATTTATTTCACTGCACAGTAATGACAGCCGCATGCTTACTACAGGTAATCTCACAATAAGATAACCGGCTTTACTGAACCACAGCCAGTTCGCCAATGTGATCATAGCCTCAAAAGCATAAAACCGCTGTTATAGCTGCGCATCATCAAAACAATTAATTGAATCTGCAGCTGTTAATGTTTACTAATGTTGCTATACTGCCATGGAAATTAGTACTGGTATAAGAATAATAACAATGATGCGTTTACCTCTGCTTACAATACCTACACTTAGCGGAACACGAATTGTTCCCAGTTGTTCATTGAGCGCTGAAAATAATTCCAATGAGCACATGGTAAATCCTGGATGACATAACGCGTGCACCATTGGCTTTTGGGAAACCGTTCACTGCCAGGACTTTTAACAGGAGACACCGCATTGACTAGACTTGCTGCTATAAGCGCTATTTTATCGACACAATTAATAGCTGGCTGCGCTATTGTTACGACGTATGGAATAGCACCCGAGAAACTCAGCGACAATACTTACAAATTCACACTCTATTACAATGTAGCTTCTACCGACGCCGACATTGATAAAAAAGCCAAGGAAATAAGAAACGAAATACAAACCAAAAATAATCATAGTGACTGCATTTTTATTCGGCAGCAATCGAGCCCAAATACAGGAAGTCAGTCCATTGTATACACGGTTAAATGCAGCTAAACACCGGGCGCCCACCCTCTGAGAAAAATTAAAGTCAACCAGACGACAATCTGAAAACCGAGAAAGATGACCTGGTTCATCATTCCTTTAATTACAAACAATTACACGCATATCTAGATTCTGTCTAATCCATTCAGACATTAGCGCTCATAGCCTTTGTATAGGGATAACCCTAGCTTTATATGGGGTACGCTCCAGTTATCACAAAATGTACATTCCAGTAGTATCTTTCCCATGGCCAGTTAGACATTAATTGGTAGAGGGGAGACCGGGTGTCAATTCTAAGAACAATAAAACAAGTGGCCATAATCGGAGTTATAGTTTGTATGGGATTAGGGATAGCGCTTGCCGGCACGGAGGCCGGATATAACCAGGGAGGTTATTTAAATTCAGCAAACAGAAGTATTAACAGAGTCCAGATTGCTAACCCCAATAATGCAGGACAAATAACTAACTCAGTAAGACTGCCTCAATAACAATAAGAAGAAGCGAGAAAAACAAGAAGATCTTTAGAGAGGGGAGAGAGAGGGAGCGTTAGTAGTGAACGCCAGGTCACCCACTAAAAGTGACCTGGTTTATTTTTTTCGGCAGAAAGCAATTCTCACTTCGCCTATACCTGTAATAACCTCTTACCAAATCCATGTTCAGAATAAGCAGTCGTTCACAACGCAAATAACCCGAAGAAAGCAGATAAAAATAGTTCATCATCAGGACATAGAATGGTGCGTAGTATTGTTATTATTGAACACTTAAATTCTTCAATGTATATATTTGGTAGCTACTATATGCGCCACCATAAAGCCCAATTATATCTTCGTCGCCATCTCCATCTATATCACCAATTGCCGCTGATGTTGATCGGGCAGTTTCTGGATAAATATCGTATTCTTCACCAATGCTAAAGTCCAGACTGTTAACCTGATAAAGTATCTGCACGGAGTTGTTTCTCACTAGTACAATATCTTTTGTTCCGCTCTTATCCAAGTCAGCAACTAAAAAGTTATTTGAGCTAAACAGATTCTCCTGATGATCCAACGTTCCATTTGAGTTTTGAATCCATATGGA
>NZ_CDLKIE010000108.1:0-3881 GCF_975902315.1 Kaarinaea lacus
ATGCTGGTATTTTCCTGCGTTAGTTGTTCAAGGGTATAGGAATCATAGTCAATGGCAGCGACTTGATGATTTTTTGCCAGATCTATAGCAATCGCTTTTCCAATTCGGCCAGCGCCCAGCACAATGATGTTTGCCATGCTAAACCTCTTAGATCGTCAGACTAGCCTTAAGCTAATCGGTGGTAATTAAGAATTTTGGTACAAAAGCGAAACAGAAATAAAACTGAAGGTGCTGCTAATTTCTTCTTAATTTCGAATGAAGAAAGGGATCGGCGTAGACATCCTGTAACGATGCGCCAGCAAGAAAAACAGAATGTTTTGTGGCGTTTACCATATCCGAGTTACCGTATAAATACACACTCCATCCGGAAAAGCCATAGTATTGGGATATCAGAGTTTCTTTTAAATCCTTTTGCGAGTCCTCGGCAGGACTGCCTTTCACAGCGCGCATCTAACATTCCTGGCATAACCCGCTCCGGCAGGAGTGCGGAGGCGCTATGCCATTGCGTGAAAGACAATCAAGTACCGACTCGTTTTTCTCGGATCGATAACTTTCTTGCTCGTAACGAATCACCGCTTATCGTCACTTAATGTGAGAAGCAATTTACTGGTGTCGATTTATCGGCCGAGTACATCGTTACGAGTGCTTTCAGCAATTGCTGCTGCTTCAGCAATAAGATCGTCAGGTACGTTCAGTTCTTTCAGTGTCGCACCCAGGTGTTCCATTACCGCGTCAAAGTGACTGTCATTCAAACCACGTTCTACCAAATGGGCATGACCATCACGCATGTCTTTGCCGGTATAGTTGTTTGGGCCGCCAAACGCAAAAGTTAGAAATCCTTTTTGTTTCGCTGCCTGTTTTTCCATGTCAACGCCTTCGAAAAACATATTGATTCGGTCATCGGCTAATACTTTTCGATAGAAAACTTCTACCGCTGCATTGACAGCCGCGTCGCCGCCAATTTTGTCATATAAAGTTTCACTCATGATGGGTTCCCTCGAACAGATATGGACTGCTTATAATATTAACGTAGCATGGTGCACTGAAAAACGAGTGGCAATTGTCTATTCAGTTGCATTCACACACCTTAGTTATGTACTGTGACATTACTTCATTTATGATTGCAAACAATGGCTCAAATATCATGAGATTCATACTAAAAGAGTCGAGTTTTAAAGATATTGATATCGATCAAAGAAATTGTATAAGAAACATCAGCGGTGTTCGCGTACGTCTAATTTGGCGATAAGTTATTTGATAGCTAAGACGTTGAGCATACCGCCGAATACAATAATACTATTACTTTAAAGAGGAACCGCAGCTTAAGCGAGCGGGCTGCGAGGTGAGATAGTTCGAATCCCTTAGGATTACGCTGAAGTTTCCACGGGGCGGGCGGGATCAGTAATCCATGCACTCCAGGAACCTGGATAAAGTTTGGCGCCTGAAATTCCAATATGTTCCAGTGCCAGGAGGCTGTGGCATGCTGTTACGCCTGAACCACACATAAAAATAGTATTATCGACAGGTACGTTTTGTAGAACTTTCGCATATGCATCATGTAATTGTGCTTTAGATAAATATAAGCTGTTGTTTTCTGCAATGTTGTTTTTCCAGGGAAGGTTGATTGAGCCAGGGATATGGCCAGCAACGTTATCGATCGGTTCTTCTATTCCCTGATAACGGACCGGATCACGAACATCAATCAGCAGTAATTGTGATTGCGCCAGTTTCTGCTGTAAAACATCACTGTCAATCAACATCTCCATATTGGGTTCACCTGTATAAGTAGCAGGGTTGAAGCGAGGAATAGCAGACGTCACGGGGAGGCCCTGTTGCTTCCAGGAACCGAATCCTCCATCCAGTACGGCGACTGAATCATGGCCCAACCAGCGTAACATCCACCATAAGCGAGCCGCATAGCTGCCGGCTGCATCATCGTAGACAATGACTTGTGTGTCTTTTGTAATCCCCCAGTTGCCGAGCTTTTCCCTGAAATGATTGACGTCAGGGAGGGGATGGCGACCCGAGGTTGGAGTTACCGGGGATGACAAATCGTGATCAAGGTGAGCATAGACTGCATGGGGAATATGATCCATTTGATAAAGGGCCATGCCTTCATCGGGGTCTTTCAAATTGAAACGACAGTCAACTATGCGCCACTGCATGTTGTTCAAATTTTGCTGCAATGCGTCAGCAGAAATTAAGGTACGATAAGCCATGGAATTGTATTAGAGCATATTCTGTGATTGCCAGCCATAGCGAATCAATGCTCGCAATAAAAGATGATTATGCAAGTTCTGCCTGCGAGTTGGTTCGATTATCTCAGCATCAGAGTAAAATCTGCCCAATACCCAATAATTAGTTAAAGCGCCAGCTTGTCATCGCCATCATTGAGCGCATCCTGAATTTTACAGTAAATATTTTTACCAGAAAGAGGAAAGTGAGTTGTTTCGGGGAAGTTACAAACTAGAGAGCAGATTCTAGTGATTGCGTGCTCGAGTGAGGAAGTTTTACTGAAAACACAGATCCCATGCCGGGTTCGCTGTTAACAACGATTTCTCCACCCATCATATGGCACAAGCGCCGGCTGATCGATAAATTCAATCCGCTGTCTTCGCGTCGTCTGTTATTGGGTTGGCTAATGTTAGGTACAGCATTAAATATTTTATCCATTTTATGTTGCGCTATACCTACCCCCGTATCGATGACGCTAAAAGTGATCCAGCGCTCATGTGCAGATCCATTATTTCTTGTCGAATTGAATTTGACGTTTAGAGTTATTAGTCCGAATTCGGTGAATTTGCAGGCGTTCGCCAACAAGTTAAACAGTATTTGCCGGAGTTTGTTCGAGTCTGTTTCCATGAAGCCAATATCTATCGGACATTGCACGTCAACCTGATTGTTGTTTTTAGCCGCAATAGGTTTGATCTGATTGGCGACATCGTGTATGAATTCGTGGATATCCAGGTCCTGGGAAGAAAAAGCAACCTTTCCCGATTCCATTTTTGTGAAATCCAGTATCTCGCTGGTTAGACCATTTAAATGTTCGCAAGCATGCTGCAAATTAACAATGTCTGACATAAATTCTCTATTGCCGGACTTTTCCCGGTTAGCGCTTTTTGCGATCGCGTCACTGTACTGTAATAAAGAATCCAGCGGTGATCGGTATTCATCAATAACATCAGCAAGTAACTGGCTTTTCTCGGCGCTTTGTTTCTGGATGTTATCATAAGCATCAGATAAGGCCATTTCGGTAGTGGTAGTGCGTCGTATTACAAAAGTCGCAATAGCCACTCCTAACAGGCAAGCAATCAGGGAAACAATGATAACCAATGAACGCATTTCTTTATAAAGTTCACTGGTCTCGCGTGCTATTTTCTCGGCCTCTTTTTCCTGATAGTGATAGAAGGTATTGAGCTGATTAATTACCTGTTCTTTAGCCGGGATTACACTTTTAAGAAGTACTTCGCGTGCCTGGTCAAATTGATCTTTTTCCAGTAATTCCACAACGCGACGTTGGGAGTCAAGTGCTTTTTTAGTAACCGTTCCCTGATAGTCGAGTAATTTTTTTTCTTCCTCATTTAATTCCATCGACAAGATGTTTAACCGGTCACGAGCAAATTCAGCACCAAAATGATTGAAGCGAATCCACTCTTCATCACGGGTGAAAGGGTCCGGTTGTAATAACATGCGTTGCAAGGCAAGTGTTCTTTCATGTGCGGCAGAGCGCATCTCAACGACACGATCAATTTTGGTAAGATGATTTTTTGCAATGCGATCAATGTGATCTTTGGAAACTTCAAGTTCATGTGACCTGAAGATAACGAGAAAAGCCATTAACCCAATAACAGAGGCAAAACCAAACACAAGATTGCGCTTGG
>NZ_CDLKIE010000109.1:0-5273 GCF_975902315.1 Kaarinaea lacus
ATTCGCCGTTGATCCGAGGGCAACGCATTTGCCAGACCAAAATAATCGCCAATTCCCTGTTTTACTCTCTGATAACTTAATAAGTAATCCTTAAAATTAATGTCCAGTAATAATGAATGATGAGCTTCTTCATTGTTAATAGGTCCCGGGGCATTGGAGATACCTTGCTGTGGTGTACCGTATAAAACATCAGGGCCGGCATCCACATCACCACCTTCCGCCTTTACCTGTGAAACACTAATGTTGAAGGAAAGATTTTTGTCTGGAATTTGCTTTGAATACATACCACCTAAAGTGTACTTATCCAGTTCATTAACACGACCAAATAACGCGGTTTCTTTTTTACGAGTAATTATGTTAATAACACCTACCGATGCATATTCACCGTATATTGCTGAACCAGGGCCACGTATTACTTCAATTCGTTCCACTTGTTCTATCGGAAGAATCAATAATGTAGTAGCAGCACCTAGCGTTGCATTAAAAGAAGTATTGTTGAGGAGGAATTTTACTTTACTACTGAAAAACGCTTTACCAATTCCACGCACCAGGATTTGTGGTTGTCCATCATTGGTTCGGGAGATTTCAATACCGGGAACTAACCCCAATGCCTGATAAACATTTTCCACACCGCGCGCCAGCATATCTTTACCGTGCAATACACTCATTATACCCGGCACAAAATCCACATTGATTTTAGATTTGGTGGCTAATTCGGTCTCCTGGTCCAGCAATTGAATCAGCTCCTGCAACACGGCATCGGTTTGCCCGGTATCCAGCTCAGCTTCCACAGCTGCATCAACTGGTTCTCCGGAAGACGTATTGGTTTCTGAGTTAGTAATGCCTGTCTCTTCTGCCAAACAAAATGCCGACCATAACAGCAATACCAGGAGAACAGAAAAACGTGGTTTCATGAGCAAGTATTTTTGAGTTATTTTTTGCATGACTTTGTACCTAACCGGAGAAAAACATACTTTCACCTGCATCTAGAATGGAAACTGCAATGCCCCTAACAGGTAAGTGTAATGCCTCATAGGCATTTAGCATTATATGGTTATTATTTAACCACTGTAAACCGTTAATAACGTTGAAAAATTGGAATTTTTGATCAGACGATGCCCGAGCGAACGGTAATTGACCGAAATAACAACGCCATACTTATAGCACGCGCCGTATTAAACAGAATAAACGCCAGCCATAATCCATGATTCTGCAAAGGCAACAGCAGGTACCATACCGGCAAAAAAACAAAAAAGGTTGAAAATAACATAGTGTTACGCATTTCCGCGGCGCGCGTTGCACCTACATAAATGCCGTCGAGTAAAAAGCTCCAGACTGAAACTAATGGCATTAATATCATCCAGGGCAGATAAGTCAGGGCAGCTAGTTTCACCCTCTCAATGTCGGTCATCAGTGTAAAAATCCAGTCTCCGATAAACCAGTAAGTTGCGGCAAAAAAGATGCTGGTAATAAATGCCCAGACCGCGCTGGTCTTTATTACCGCGAAGTAATCCTTTCGATCTCTGGCTCCAACCGCTCTACCGACCAGTGCTTCTGCGGCGTGAGCGAAACCATCCAGTCCATACGCCATAAAGGTATACATGTTGAATAAAATTGCGTTAGCTGCCAGCACCACATCGCCAAATCGTGCACCTTGCGCGGTAAAAAAAGCCAGACTGAACATAAGACACAGGTTACGAATAAAAATGTCCACATTGATGGTCAACATTTTTCGCAGCTTGCGTCTATGGAGAACCTGCGCGCGATGCAATTTACCCGGATGTAAATCCAGCTGTTTCTTAACCAGCCACAAGGCAAAACCCAAGCCCAGGTATTCAGCAATCAATGACGCCAGCGCTACACCGTTGGCACCGTACCCCCAGCCCACAACAAACAGGAAATCCAGTAACATGTTAATGAGGTTAACAAAGGTCAGGATGTATAAAGGCGCGCGGGCGTTCTGCATTCCCAGGAACCAGCCCAGCAATACATAGTTCATAAATGTTGCAGGTGCACTCCAGATGCGAATATCAAAATAGATCCGCCCATGCTGCTCGACCAATTCACTACCCTGTATAACCTGGAATGCAATCCAGGCAATAGGCATTTGCAGGATTAGTAATAACAATGAAAGTGCCAGGGCTATCAAACTGGCCCGCGCCAGTATGGCACGTAGTTCATCATTGTCATTCTGTCCAAATGCTTGCGCGGAAATTCCGGTAGTTCCCATCCGCAAAAAGCCAAAACCCCAGAACACGATACCGAAGATAGCCGCACCAATAGACACAGCTCCCATGTGATAAGGCTCATCAAGATGTCCCACCACTGCAGTATCAACAATCCCCAACAGGGGAACGGTTAAATTGGATAAAATCATTGGCGCCGCAATACGCCAGACTTTCTGATGCGAGCCCAACTCGCTCATTGAAATTTTAATTCCATGTATATAAATAAAGTGATATTGCCAGGAGAATAATCGAGATACCGCTTTTATAAAACAAAAAGCTATAATACAGAAAGTTGATGAAACAAAAAATGGGCTAGCGTGATATCACGCTAGCCCATTTTAGAAACGACTATAAGTAGTTTAGCAGTTGATTCGTTATTTACTCATCATCACTTCATTTGCTGCTTTAACTGCAACACCTGAATTAACAGGCGCTTTCATATTGGTTAGCACTGCATCCAGTGCGCCGAGGCAAAGCAGGATATTATCAGGGCGACTCGCAAAACCCATCAGCCCAATACGCCAAACCTTACCTGCCAGGGCACCCAGACCAGCCCCAATTTCCAGATTAAATTCATTTAACAAACGGGACCTGACCATAGCTTCGTTCACGCCTTCAGGTACTGTTACCGAATTAAGTTGTGGTAAGCGATCCTGTTCCTTCACTATAAACTGCAATCCCATCGCTTCGATCCCGGCACGTAGGGCCTGGTGATTACTTGCGTGACGTGCCCATGAATTTTCAATACCCTCTTCCTGCAACATTACCAGCGCTTCGTGCAAACCATATAATGCATTGACCGGCGCGGTATGGTGATAGGCGCGTTTACCTTCACCACCCCAATAACCCATTACCAGGTTTAAATCGAGAAACCAGCTTTGCACTTTATGCTTGCGATTCTTAATTACCTCGATAGCACGCTCGCTGAAACTGACAGGCGACAAACCCGGCGTACAGGACAAACATTTCTGGGTACCGGAATAAATAGCATCGATACCCCAGCCATCGACTTCCAATGGACTCCCACCCAGTGAAGTCACCGCATCAACAATAGTCAGACAATCATGCTCTCGAGCAATTTCGCAAAGTGTCCTGGCATCTGAACAGGCGCCAGTCGATGTTTCCGCATGAACGAATGCCACAACCTTGGCGTCGGGATTGGCTTTTAATGCATCACGCAATTTGTTGGCATCAACCGCTTCACCCCAGGCATCTTCAACCATTACAGCGGTTGCGCCAATGCGCTCAACGTTTTCTTTCATACGACCGCCAAACACGCCATTTTGACAAACGATGACTTTGTCGCCCGGTTCCACCAGGTTTACAAAGCAGGTTTCCATACCCGCTGAACCGGGTGCAGAGACTGGAATAGTGAGCTGGTTTTTAGTACGAAATGCATATTGCAGCAGTTCTTTCATTTCATCCATCATGGCGACAAATTCAGGATCAAGGTGACCAATGGTTGGTCTCGCCAGGGCACTCAATATGCGCGGGTGAACATCGGAAGGACCTGGTCCCATCAGGGTTCGGACGGGGGGAACGAAAGATTTGGTTGTCATTCTAATTTCTCACTATTTTACTAGGTTAATGGGAATCGCGTAGTATAAAAGCCATACCCTGTCTGGATCAACAGTATAGGATTTTAGTTTAAAAATCAGAGGTTATGCTCTGCCAGTAACTCCATCCAGTGCTTAACGGGTACCGATGCATCACGCTGCAGATGCAGCATACAACCAATATTGGCCGTAGCGATGACCTGAGGCTTACCTTTTTCCAGGGCGACTAATTTATTAATCAGTAGTTTTTCCGAAATCGCGCCTTGTAAAATCGCGTATGTACCGGCAGCGCCACAACATAAATGTGCGTCGGCGACAGGTTTCAGCTCGTATCCCAATGCCGATAACTGTAATTCTACCACGCCCATTAATTTCTGGCCGTGCTGTAGGCTACAGGGCGCATGGAAAGCGACGTTAATGGGTTGCGGCAATTTTTTCAACTTCTCCAGGCTGGTATCTGCAAGCACCTCGCTGACATCCCTGGCAAGCTCGGAAATTCTCGCGGCTTTTGCTGCGTATTTATTATCGTGCCGAAGCAGGTGCGCATAATCTTTAACTTGCGGTGCGCAACCGCTGGCGGTAATCACAATCGCCGTAATACCTTCTTCCACCGCAGGCCACCAAGCATCAATATTATTGCGCATGTATTGCCTGGCCTCCTCGGTTTTCCCAAGGTGCTGACTGATGGCACCACAACAGGCCGTGCTTTGCGTTTCTTCAATCAATGTGATGCCCAACCTGTCAAAAACCTGAGCGGTCGCCCGATTAATATCGGGCGCTAATTGTGATTGTACACAACCTTTTAATAACAACATTTTTTGGGCGTGCTGTTGTGATGGAAAAGATAAGCGTGGCTTTTTTGCCTCTAATCCTGACTCCAGCTGCCAGGGGACCATAAACTTGAACAATTTCCCTATAGCCAGCAACCATGCAAACAGATGCAGCCTGGGCAATAGTTTATTGAGTGTTCCTCGCTTGATGTTTTCCCAGGAACCACGCGACACTTTGCTCTCAATTATATCTCGACCAACTTCTAACAACCGGGAATATTCAACACCCGATGGACATGTCGTTTCGCAGGCACGGCATAGCAGGCAACGATCAAGATGAGCCTGGGAGTTTACACCGACTTCATTACCTTCCAGCATTTGCTTAATAAGATAAATCCGGCCGCGCGGGCCATCCAGTTCGTCACCCAGCAGCTGGTAGGTTGGGCATGTAGCATTGCAAAATCCACAATGCACACATTTTCTAATAATGTCGTTGGCAATTTTGCCATTCTCGGATTGAGTATAGGGTTCAACGAAATCGGTGCGCATTAAACCTGATCCTCGTAAAACTTGTTGCGGTTTAATATTTTCTCGGGATCAAATGCCGTTTTTAAATTCCGGTGAATTGTCATGAGTGACGAAGGCAATGGATGAAACACGGGAAAGGGATCCTGTTGCAACCAGAATTCCTTGTATCTAAATAGCGTGGCGTGCCCCCC
>NZ_CDLKIE010000110.1:0-9028 GCF_975902315.1 Kaarinaea lacus
ACTGTTCACTCCTTTTTCACAGGCCGATACCTCTACAACGCGCCAATTTGGTGGATCGGGCCTCGGCTTATGCATTTGTAAGGAGCTTGTGACAAGTTTGGGTGGTGAGATTAAATGTCAAAGTCGTAAGGGAATTGGTAGCCGTTTCTTTTTCACCATAAACCCAGGACACATCGCGGATGACTTGTGGGTTAATAGTTTTCAAACCGGCTCTGTTGAAACTTCCAGTTCAGGCGTAACTATCGAACCAGATTCTATCACTGGAAAAATTTTGCTGGCAGAAGATACACCGGACAACCAGAAATTGATATCAATGTATATCAAGCGCGCGGGTGCTACCCCGGTTGTAGTAGAAAATGGTAAACAGGCACTGGATATGGCACTGTCTGATGAATTTGATCTTATTTTAATGGATATGCAAATGCCGGTAATGGGCGGAGTAGATGCCACAGCAAAATTACGCGCAAGCGGATATTCCAGACCGATTGTTGCGCTTACAGCAAACGCGCTAAAAGAAGACAGGGAGCAATGTCAGCGGGCGGGTGTTGATGATTACTTAACTAAGCCGGTAGATTTAAACCGCTTTAACAGTGTATTAAAACGGTATTTAAAACCAAAAGCTTTTCCATCGCCAGCGCACGACTCGAGTAAGATTAGCCCATCGACTATGGATTTTTCCGAGGATCCAGAATTTCAAGCATTGCTACAGCAATTTGAAGACGAATTGCCCGGCAAACTGGTTAATATACAAACTGCAGCTGACAAAATGGATTGGTTAGAATTAAAAAATCTCGTTCACAAGTTGAAAGGACTGGGAGCCAGTTTTGGCTACCCGGAGGTGTCAGATATTTCTGCGCAGATTCAAACCAGCATTGCTAAAGAATTATTTGATGCTATACCAGGTCTTGTAGAACAACTTATGGGCAGTTGCAAGCATTGTTTTCCTCCAAACAAACTCACTTCAAATTTTTGACTATTAGTGTAAATAATCCAGATTATTTGCCTGTCCATTGCTAGTTATGCAAAGAATTAATCACTTTCGCAACTAGCTCGAATTCAACTATTCGTTGCGATCCGACTGGAAAGCCCTAAGTAAACTGGTGTCGCCAGTAATTTCGAGGGGTACTGTTATCAGGCGCCAAATTACGTTATCTTTTTGCTATCTGGATACAGGCAATAGTTATGTGTGGAATTAGTTTTATATACAGCTCGGTCAACGAGAAACTGGACAAGCAATCCATTGAGTGCATGGCTGCGAGTATTGAGCATCGTGGACCTGATGCGAAAAACTGCATTATCAATCGGCATGCCGCCTTGGGGCATACCCGATTGAGTATTGTGGATATTAAAGGTGGGAGTCAGCCCATGGCCTCTGCAGATAAGCGTTTTACCATTATCTACAATGGCGAATTATATAATTACCATCAGTTGGAAGGTGAGTTACGCAGAAATGGTTTCCTGTTTAATAGCCATTCTGATACCGAAGTCGTGCTGAATATGTATATTCGATATGGCGAGCAATGCGTTGGCTATTTGCGAGGTATGTTCAGTTTTGCCATTCATGACAACGAAACGGGTAAATTATTTGTCGCCCGGGATCGCCTCGGTATAAAGCCTCTGTATTATTTCTGGGACGGTGAAGTTCTGGTTGGCGCTTCAGAAATGAAAGCCATTTTTGCCAGTAAACTGGTTGAACCTGAGTTTAATTTACATTCCATTGCCAATTATTTTAAGTACCAGTTTTCTGTGGCTCCCTATACACCCTTTAAGCACATCCTTGAACTGGAACCAGGTTACGCAATGGCGATTGAGCCCGGCGGGTCGCCACGGCTAAAACAGTACTGGGACCTGGAGTTTCCTGAGGACGGTGAATATGAGGAGCGGGGGGAATCGCAGTGGGAGAAACTTTTTCAAGATGCCCTGGATGACTCCATTATCTCGCATATGATTGGCGATGTCCCCATAGGCGCCTATTTGTCCGGTGGTATCGATTCAGCAACCACTACTTATTTGCTGAATAAACATTACAAGAATGAAGTACAGAGTTACACAATTCGTTTTACTAATATAGCAAACGATGAATCTGCAATATCGCGTGCTATTGCTGGTCATATCCATGTCCCCAATACTGAGTTAATTATTGATGATGATCGGCCCGGCGGATATTTAGGGATATTTGAACAGGCAATTTATCATCTGGAACAGCCACAACGTGTTGCAGTGGATATTCCGCACTTCATGCTGTCAGGTTTAGTGCAGGAAAAAAACTACAAAGTCGTTTATACCGGCGATGGCGCCGATGAAATATTTGGCGGTTACGATTGTTACCGGCAGGATATGGTTCGAATTTGGGGTAACGAAAAAGAAAATGAGCAACAACGGGAAGAGTTTTATTTAACTAACTTTACCGATAGTTTCTCCGATCAGCACATGCGTATGTTGTTGCGGTTACACGCACCAGAAGCACAGCAGGCGACAATCAACAAATACGGCTGCTATCCTGCCTGGTATGATACCTGGCAGATATTAAATGAAGTTGGTAATAAACTGCTATCGGATCAAACTAAGGCACAGTTGAAGGACAATCACCAGATTACTGAATTGGCTGAGCGAATGAAGCCACAGTTAAAAAACCGTCACCCACTAAATCAATCACTCTATATAGAGACGAAAACACGTTTACCGGGATGGATTCTCTGGAAAAGTGATCGATTAAGCATGGCGCATAGCGTTGAGGCACGTGTGCCATTTATGGATCATCAATTGGTAGAATTTGCCGCACAACTACCGCCCTGGCTGAAGCTAAACGGTATGGATGAAAAATATATTTTGCGAAAGATAATGATGGGGCATTTACCGGAACACCCTCAGTCGTTTAAAAAACGAGCGTTTTATACACCGATTAAGGAATGGTTCTTTACTGAAGACAAAATCAAGTCACTTCGTCCATACCTGTCGATGGAAAAAATTGAAAAAGTGGGGATCTTTAATTCCACAGCCGTTAATGAAATGATGGCAGAAATTACCTCGCAGCCTGTTCCAGTGACCTATGATGACTGGTATTCATTAACGAAACTGGAGTGGGGTCTTATGATTGTACTAACGGTGCAAATTCTTCACGTGTTGTTCATTGAGAAACAGGCGCCGTGTTTCAAACTTAATTTAAGTTGAAAAGGCGACTCAAAGATGGTGTTAACCAAGAATTACAGAATATAACAGCCCCCTCAGTAACAACAGAACATTGAAACTGGACAAGCGAAAATCCACTTCTTTGGAAGGTAAATAAAAAACGATTTGAAGTTGTTAAAGAAGTGACGAAATTTGTTACCGATCAGTTTGTTATGCGACTTAAATAAATTACATACCCCCATTCACGATTTTTAATATTTTTATTCTGTTTGTTTATCGATCTATATAGCATCTTAATAGAATAAATACTATACTACAATACACTGCAGTATAAGACGTAATTCACGCTGAATTGTCCTGCAAGATTTTTCTAGTAAATTCGTTGACTTACTGCATGCAATAATAATTATGTCTATACAGTATAAAACCTACAAAATAGCAACTTAGACAACAAAAGTAGTAAAAATAGTTATAAATCGGGGGTAAGATCCATGGCTGAAGGTAAAGTCAAATGGTTTAATGAAGCTAAAGGATTTGGTTTTATTGCGCCTCAGGATGGCACAGAAGATGTTTTCGTTCACTACACTGCAATAATGGGTACCGGCTTTAAAACTTTGGAGGAAGGGCAAAACGTTACCTACGAACCAGTAGCCGGGCCAAAGGGCTGGTCGGCTAAGGATGTAACACCATTAACATCATAGTACGCTTAAGCACTCTCTAAAAACTACGTAAGAAATACAAATAACCCCGCCCTGAGATGGCGGGGTTATTTGTTTGCAAGATATATTTATTTTTGACAATGAGGGCAGTAGTAACTTGCCCGTTGCCCCTGGCGAATGAGTTTTATTGACGTTTTGCATATTGGGCAAGGTTGACCTGCTAAACCGTATACATTCAATTTTTGACGAAAATAACCGGGACGACCGTCACCGCGTGTGAAGTCTCGTAATGTTGTGCCGCCATCCTTGATTGCATTACTCAATACAGATTTTATTGCATTTACCAGTTTAAGCATTCGTGCCTGGCTAATTCGATTTGCCGCAATCGTTGGTCGAATCCCTGCAAGAAACAATGCTTCATTGGCGTATATGTTTCCAACACCAACGACAATATGTGAGTCCATGATGAATTGCTTGATTGCCAGTTTGCGATTTCGCGAAATGTCATACAGATAGTCACCGGTAAATTCTTCTGCCAGGGGTTCAACACCAAGCTCTTTCAATAGCTTGTGTTGCAAGGCGTCACGGCTGGTCCACAATATTGCACCGAAGCGTCTGGGATCTCGGTAACGTAACAAGGTGCCATTTACAAAGAGGATATCAACATGGTCATGTTTTTCCACAGGTGTGTCATGAGCAACAACTCGCAAACTGCCTGACATCCCTAAATGAATGATAAGAGTGCCGGTTTGTGTGCTTAGCAGTAGATATTTACCGCGGCGCATAACGTAATGAAATTTCTGTCCCACTAATTTTTTATTTAAATTTGCAGGAATCGGCCAACGCAACTGGCGTTGTCGCACTATGACACTTTTTACAGGGTGTTTGGTGATATGCGAAGCAATACCACGGCGAGTGGTTTCAACCTCGGGTAATTCTGGCATGGTGAACTGGTAAAGGTTTTATTCGAGTGTCGGCGGTGCTATATGTAAAAGCCTTTCACCGATACTGCTGTTGACATAGTATCGAACACCCCAGTCTTTATTTGTAATTATAAAATCCTGGTCAGTTGACTCAACAGTCAGGTGGATTGGTAGCTCTGCCTTTTCGAGATAAATAGTCACTGGCGTGACGTCTGAAGAGTGGTCTTGCCTGTCAGCCAGAGCAACGCGCAAGGCTTGGGCATAGCGCCACTCATCAATGTATTCATTGATGGTATCTTGCGAGATTACTTCACTGGCTGGTGATGATTGCCACTGTCCATCCACTTTTTTGATGACTTTGTCCGGTAAATGGATCTCCGCTACTGATTTATCCGCTGGTAAAATATCAAGATTGGCGAGCATAAGTGGTGATCCAAAGCTGTATTGACTGAAACGATCGTTAATTAGATGTACTGTAGCATCTACTAGTACATAGCGCCGTTGATCTATGGGTTCTGTTTTCCCAAATTTGACAATTGTT
The DNA here is from genome assembly GCF_975902315.1 of Kaarinaea lacus. Classification (NCBI taxonomy): domain Bacteria; kingdom Bacillati; phylum Cyanobacteriota; class Cyanophyceae; order Nostocales; family Nodulariaceae; genus Kaarinaea; species Kaarinaea lacus. The sequence goes on from NZ_CDLKIE010000110.1 coordinate 5,253, forward strand.
TGATCCAGCGCAATTTCCCAGCCAGGGGGATTTAATCCCAACTTCGCCAGGTTGCCCGATTTTATCTGATATTGGCGAAAACTGTTAGTGTTTAGTAGATCAAGAATCTGATTTACCTTTATCGGATTGGCAGGCATTTCCACAGGCTTTGTCAGATACCAGATAATTCCCTGATCTAAAGGGCGTTTTTCCACAGAAAAGTAGACTTTATCCGCTTTGGACATAGTAATGTTATGAACCGTATTAACATCAACCTGGGTTAGCAGGACGGCATCCGGTTCGGGCGTTGTAAATGGATCAAGCCATATAATAAGTACTAGCCCGACGATCGCCAACAACAGTATCAGGTTAGTAGTGAGAGGATTTTGCATAGCTTTTAGCAAAAAAAAGAATTTAACGTTTGCGCCTTTTCAGCCAGATAAGCGTTCCGGTAGCCCCAAGCAACAGCGGTAACAGGATGAGAAATCCAAAAGCAAGTATGGCTTTGGCAGTTGATGTCAATGCAATATCTAAATCTGGCGAACTCCTGGCAGGTATAGCGATAAACCGATCATCGTGTGCTAACCAGTTCGCGATGTTTAGGCCGAGCTTAAAGTTGCCACCGTTACCCAGGTAAGTATTTGATAAAAAATCACCATCACCAATAACAACAATGCGTTGTTTCTTCCTTGCTTCCGGGTCTTGCGCCGCATCGGTTAGTGAGGTATCGATCTCACGGGTGATAGCAACACCAATCATTAAAGGTCCAGGTATGTCGCTATCTTTGTTGAACTCTATTTGACCTGCCAGCTCACCAGTTTCTGACCAGGATCGTGGCGTTGTTTGCAGGATAACTGAGTGTTGCCATTTATCGGTGGGATTGATTTTAATCCCCCTGGCTTGAGGAAAGATGGTTACTGCGGTGAAATCACCGGTCAGTGGATGCTGGGAGTACTGGGATACAATAGCAAATCGCGGATCATTAATGCCGAGTAATTGTGTGTTGGGATCTACGATGATACCGTGCAGAAATTCCAGGTCCAACAGTTCCGCAATAGCCTGCAACTGGTAAATCCTGTCCGGCTCAACCAGCCACAGCAGGTTTCCACCTTCTTCAATATATTGTTGTATGGCTTTTATTTCACCGGGCAAATAGTCAAGCTGTGGACTGGCTATAACAAGTGCAGCTGTATTTCGTGGAACAACTGGAGTATCGGCCAGATTAAGGCTGCGAATTTTTATGCCTTTAGCCTGTAATTGTTTTCCCCAATCACCCATATCATGATTGGCAATGCCTTCCGGCTTGCGTTCGCCATGACCTTCAATAAACAATAACCAGCGATCTTCATTGCGGGCAATGCGTTGAATGGCATTGGTAATATTCTGTTCCGAGGGTTGTGTCACTTGTTCCTGGCGCTTGTTCAGCTCGATGACTAGTTCACCATTAACGCTAATGCCCAGCTCACGAACCAGATCAGGCTCCAGTTCTGGATTTACATACTGTATCTTGATGTTCGGTCGGACACGTTGATAGCGTCGCAGGAGTTCATTAATTGGTTTCCTTATATTCTCTTCTTCCGTCGCATATACAGTAAAGACAGGTAATTGATCCAGCGTTTCCAAAAGTGCTCGACTGGCATCCGACAGGGTATTCCGCTGATTCGAGGTCCAGTCCACTTCAATAGTATAACGCTGACTAATAAAAGCTGTGAGGCCAACGATGGTGAGGAATAATAAAATGAATGTGGAATTTTGAATCCGGAGTTGAGAACGTAATTTTGGCGTGATCTTCATTAACCAATTCCACAATTAATGTTGCAGGCGTTCTGCATTCAGTCTGCGTACGCTAAGCACCAGAAAGACCGTAATAAATAACAGGTAGTAAACAATGTCTGCTGAATTGAATATTCCGCGCAACAAAGCCTGGTTATGATTAAGCATGGAAAAATAGGAGAGCACACTATCCTGACCTCCGGTTTTTCCAGCAATATCTATAATCCACAACAGCAGCAACACGCCAAAAGTGCTAACAGCGGCAACAGTTGGTTGCCTGGTTAATGTCGATAAATAAAGACCAACGGCGGAAAAGCTGCACAATAATAAAAACATGCCCAGCAATCCTGAAATCATTAAGCCGGCATCGATGGTACCGGCAAACATCAATGAAAATGGCATTAAACAAATCATTAGCAGTATCAGTATTAGAAATCCCAAAATGCCCAAAAATTTGCCCAGGATGATTTCAGTTACCGACACGGGTGCGCTCAATAACAGGCTGAGGGTTTTACTGCGTCGTTCTTCGCTAATCAGGCGCATTGATATTAATGGCACAACCAGCAGCAATACAATAGCTACTGTCGAAAATAAGGGTGCGACGACGATACTGGTTATACCGGGTGCATTGGGCAAGGTTGCGAGTTGTGGTTGTATCTGTACAAAATAGTCGAGGTAAATCAGAAAAAAGTAGGCAATGATAGCTTGTACTACGGCCAGGATTGCCCAGGCCATGGGCGATAGAAATAGAGTTTTCAACTCTTTGCTGGCAATGGTTAAAATCACGCAGCGTGGTCCTTTGCTGAACCGGATGCATTATCGCCGACTTTTTCAGAGGTAGTGATATCAACGAAGATTTGTTCCAGGCTGCGTTTCTCTGGTGTAAGTTCTGTGAGTCGCCATTTTTGTTGCACTGAGGCTTTAACAATAGATTCGGCCGGGTTTTGCTGCTCCGGTTCAAAGTAACATTTGAATCGGTTGTTATCCAAAGCTTCGACGGATGTAACGCCTTCCAGGGCTTCTAGCTCAGTTAGTGAGGGCGGATTTGCTAATACTATGATGACACAGGATTCATGCATATAGTGATCTAATCCTTCTACCGTATCACTTAATACAAGTTCCCCTTGATTGATAATCTGTACACGATCACAGGTGGTCTGTATCTCCGGTAAGATATGTGACGAAAGAATAACACTATGTTCCCCGCCCAGTTCGCGAATGAGCTGGCGAATTTCACGAATCTGGATCGGATCCAGGCCCACCGTCGGTTCATCCAGAATGACAACGGCGGGTGAGTGTATGATGGATTGCGCGATTCCCACTCGTTGCTGGAAGCCTTTTGACAAATTTCCGATTAAACGTTGACCGACTTCGCTTAATCCACAACGCTGTTTGGCGGAGTCGACAGCATTGGCCATCCTGCTATGGTTAATACGATGAAGCTTTGCACAAAATCGCAAATATTCATCGACAGTAAAGTCTCGATAGAGGGGAGGTTGTTCGGGTAAAAAACCGATGTTTGCCTTGGCTTGTTTGGGATTCTCCAATATATCGATGCCATTGATGACAATTTCACCCTCGGACGGTGCCAGATTGCCGGTGAGCATTAACATAGTGGTTGATTTTCCAGCACCGTTTGGGCCAAGAAAGCCCAACACCTCACCACGTTTTACCTCAAAACTGATGCTATTCACCGCACGGGTCGTTCCGTAAAAGCGGGAGACATCTTTTACACTCACAAATATGTCGTTTTGCATACTTTTTGCTTTATAAATTGGTAAGTTCTCTATTATCTGAACAATTTCTCAGCAGATGGTATGGATTACTCTATGCTTGAAAAAGAACCATTGTGGTATTGGTTGAGCCGTTCGCAAACAGGGTAACGCGGGTAAAGTATATGCAATTGTCGTTCGCATTCACAACCGTTTCACAGGGAATAGCAATCATCGGAATATTTTAGATGGAATTACAGTATTGTGAAAAATTTGATTATGACAAATCCAAGGTGGAAGAACGCCTGGCAT
>NZ_CDLKIE010000111.1:0-10358 GCF_975902315.1 Kaarinaea lacus
CATACTTTAAATGTCTGACTTTAACGAAAATCCAGTTGTTTTATTTGACGGTGTATGCAAGTTTTGTCATGCCAGCATTCAGTTTGTTATTCGACGAGACCAGCACTTCCGCTTTCGATTCTGCCCGCTACAATCTCCAAAAGGACAGCAACTGGCCAGGGAGCATGGCATAGAAAACCCCGGACTCACTTCTATTATTTTACTCGAGCATAACCATATCTATAGAAAATCCAGCGCAGCATTGCGGATTGCCAAAGAACTGTCGGCGCCCTGGCCACTTTTATATATTTTTATAATTATTCCACCATTTGTTCGCGATGCTATATATGATTTTATTGGCAAGCATCGTTACCAATGGTTTGGAAAATTCGACCAGTGCGTGATTCCGAACGATGAAACACGAGAAAGATTTCTGGAATAATTATTGACAATTTAAGCGCAATAAAAAACCAGGAGACTACAAACTCAAGCCTCCTGTTTTATATCGACAAAACAAACCAACTTAACGTTCAATTAACTAATACTTAATTACCGCCTGCTAATTTACCAATACAGACAATTACTACTCACTTACCATACAATCTGATTCCCTTCACCTCTCCTCTTCTATCATTAATTAAAGGTATTAGCCGAACATGTCCTGAGTAATACTGGAATACCATCCCGTAGCATAAAGCGCTTCAGCTCTTCTGAAGGACTCATCAGCATCTTTAGGACTTACGCCACCAGCTCCTTTAACTTTATTAATTTTCCCGTCTTCATGTCGATACACAGCCGCTACGGAAATACCGTAATCCGGACCTACCAGGCTATAACAGGTGTTGCTGTAGGATGGATTGGGCATATCAATACCATTGATTGCAGCAACCACAGCAGCAGCACACATCTTACCCTCGCTGCTGGCTGCATAGCCGGATTTTGGTAACGGTTTGGCAATCGAAGAGTCGCCAATAACATGGATATTGTTTTTCAAGGTTGATTCAAAAGTTTTCTGATTGACAGGACACCAGCCGGTAGCATCAGCCAATCCTCCCTTGCGGGCAATAGCACCTGATGTTTGATGCGGTATGTAGTTAACAACTGCACCTTTGATGGCTTCACCAGCTTCGTTATAGACGGTCATGTTTTTAGCATCCACTTGCGTGACAATGCCACCTTTGGTACCAGCGACCCATTCAATCATACCAGGATATAATTTTTCCCATCCTCCAGTGAACAATGGCATTTTAGAGAACTTTTCCTTGGCGTCCAGAATCATTATCTTGGACCTGGGTTTGTTGGTTTTCAAATAATGGGCAATCAGGCTTGCTCTTTCATAGGGTCCCGGTGGACAACGGAAAGGATTAGGTGGCGCAACGATAATAACCGTTCCCCCGTCATCCATGGACTCCAGTTGGCTTCTTAATAACGTGGTTTGTTTTCCTGCCTTCCACGCATGCGGAATAGTTTCTACGTCCGCTTCCGAGAAGCCTTCCACTTTATCCCATAGAAAATCGATACCAGGAGAAACGACCGCTCGATCATAATCAAAAGATTTACCGCCCCTGGTTTTAATTTTTTGTTTCTCGGAATCGACATCGGTCACTTCATCATGAACCACGTTGATGCCATGCTTACTCTCCAATGCATCATAACTATGGGTAATGGAATTAATGTCTCGCAAACCGCCTAATACCAGGTTACTAAAAGGACAAGTGACAAAACTGGCATCTCTTTCAATCAACGTGACATCAATATTTGCATCGAACTTCTTAATATACTTTGCACATGTGGCGCCACCAAAACCACCACCTATCACCACAACATGCGGCCTGGCTTTACCGCCAAGCGCAAAACTGGACGCTGGCCATAACATGGAACCCAAAGATGCCGAAGAAACAACTGCACCACCAACTTTGATAAAATTACGGCGTGTGATGTTCTTTTTCATTTTGCCACCCCTCTCCTATTTTTTGCCCGCGAAATATTCGGCGATCAGTTTAATTTGAGCATCGCTATAACCTTTGGCATGCCGTTTCATCACGGTTGATGGACACTTATCATCGCGAAAATCCAGCAAGGCTTTTTCAAGATAGTCTGCGGATTTGCCAGCGATGGCGGGAATCGCACCGGAACTGCGCCCATCGGTACCATGGCAACCATTACAGGTAATGCTTAGCATGGCGCCTTCTGTAACAGGCTCGGCAGTAGCAGTGAAAGGGGTTAGTAAAACAACAGATACAGCCAACATCCACGCACCAGGCTTGGGGACCCACATAGTCATCCTCCTTAAGGTTTTATTTTTGTGGTTTTGTCTTGTACTTCTTCTCCTGTTAAATTTAGTTTAAATTACCTGCACCATATTGATACGTATCAAGTGAAGGGGATTTGCTGTTGTACCACTACCATTTATACGGGAAAGACATAAGGGTAAGACACGAACGGTAACATCAACCGGATTACCCACAGGCCGGTTAAAAATAAGACAACTGAGGACAGAGGGACATCAGAGCACCATCTCTTACTTGATTGCACAAGGGATCAGGCACCGCCAAAAACCGGATCAGGATTTTTACACTCTGCCGAAAGAGAAACCGTTCAGGTAAAAATTAGATATTACGCTTCCAGGCTACACGGTCTTATAGATTTCTGCGCCTTGTTGTTTGAATTCTTCAGCCTTTTCCTTAAGACCTTTCTTGATCGTTTCATCGAGATTAACTTCAACGCTAGCTTGCCGCTCAGCGCTTTGTTGTTCAGCAAAGTCACGTACGTCCTGGGTAATCTTCATAGAACAGAAATTGGGACCACACATAGAACAGAAATGCGCTACCTTATGTGCCTGCTTTGGCATGGTCTGGTCATGATATTCACGCGCCCGATCTGGATCCAGACCAAGGTTGAACTGATCTTCCCAACGAAACTCAAAACGAGCCTTGGATAAAGCGTTATCGCGAATTTGCGCACCTGGATGGCCTTTGGCTAAATCTGCCGCGTGGGCAGCGATCTTGTAGGTAATGATACCTTCCTTCACATCATCCCGATTGGGCAAACCTAAATGTTCTTTAGGTGTCACATAGCACAGCATGGCCGTACCAAACCAGCCAATCATGGCAGCGCCAATACCGGAAGTAATATGATCATAGCCTGGCGCAATGTCTGTCGTTAATGGCCCCAATGTATAAAAAGGCGCTTCATCGCATTCCGCCAGTTGTTTTTCCATATTCTCTTTAATCATGTGCATGGGTACGTGACCAGGCCCTTCAATCATGGTTTGCACATCATGCTTCCAGGCGATTCTGGTTAATTCACCCAGGGCTTCCAGCTCACCAAACTGCGCCGCGTCATTGGCGTCAGCAATGGAACCCGGTCGCAAACCATCGCCCAGGGAAAACGACACATCATATGCCTTCATGATTTCGCAGATGTCCTCGAAATGCGTGTAGAGAAAATTTTCCTGGTGGTGCGCCAAACACCACTTCGCCATAATAGAACCACCTCGGGAAACAATACCCGTCATTCGTTTAGCGGTTAAAGGTACATGACGTAATAACACGCCGGCATGAATGGTAAAGTAATCCACACCCTGCTCGGCCTGTTCTATGAGCGTGTCACGGAAAATATCCCAGCTAAGCTCTTCTGCTTTGCCGTTGACTTTTTCCAGGGCCTGATAGATGGGCACTGTACCGATAGGCACCGGCGAGTTGCGAATGATCCATTCACGTGTTTCATGAATATTTTTGCCGGTGGACAAATCCATAATGGTGTCCGAACCCCAGCGAATGCCCCAGGTCATTTTGTCCACTTCCTCTTCGATGGACGAAGTCACCGCGGAATTACCCAGGTTGCCGTTGATTTTTACCAGGAAGTTTCGCCCAATGATCATGGGCTCTATTTCAGTATGATTGATGTTGGCAGGAATGATGGCGCGACCCCGCGCAATTTCCTGGCGCACAAACTCCGGGGTAATTTCTTTTGGTATCGCGGCGCCAAATGATTCTCCGGGATGTTGCTTTTGTAAAGCCTCTTTTGCCAACTCAAGGCGCATATTTTCGCGAATGGCGACGTATTCCATTTCGGGCGTGATAATTCCTTTCCTGGCATAATGCATTTGAGTCACATTACAGCCAGCCCTGGCACGACGAGGGCTGGTGATGTGCTTGAAGCGTAAGCTATCCAGCGCTGTATTCTGTAAACGCTCTCGCCCATAGTCTGACGAAAGTTGCGGCAATACTTCAGTATCATCCCGTTCTTCAATCCAGTTTTTACGTACTGGTGCCAGGCCGGAACGTATATCGATACGTGCTTCAGGATCAGTGTAAGGACCGGAAGTATCATAGACAGTCACAGGTGGATTTTTCTCAACCTCGCCTTCCTTACCCCCAATGAGAGGCGTATCTGTGAGGCTGATTTCGCGCATGGGCACCTGGATGTCCGCACGACTCCCCTGTACGTATATTTTTCTGGAATTAGGAAAAGGTTGAACTGACGCGTCGTTGATTTTCGCTGTCTGACTTAGAAATTCGTCCACAATTGCGCTCATGTAATGGTCCTGTATTTATTCAGCAGAGCTAATCTGCTTGAGTTAGCCTACCTGAGACAGGGACAGCGCGACGAATAAAGCGAAGTGCTTCCCTACGCCGGATATCACCCGGATCAGGTTCAAAGGGTGTAATCTCAGCACTGATAAGCTGTTAACGCTCTCAGGCACCCCTAGCTTCGTGAAAAGAGATTCCGACATTAGCGAATATTTGACCGGGTTACAAGCACATCGTCCATCATCCGGGAAATACCCGATATTGGCCACTAATTGATCATTATTTATTCATTTGTACTATCTATCAAAACCTGACTGTTTTTCTGACATAACTTTCTTCTTGCATAAATAGATCAAGCATAAAAAAAGGGTTGGTACGCCAACCCTTTTGAAAAACCAATGGTATATTTATTAATACTGGCCTTACCGCAGGGCCTTATAAATTAATCCCTGGTTCGCAAACGTGAACGCAAAGTGCTCAAACGCTTTCTCAATGATCTCAAAGCACCACTACCGCCATCGTCATCATCGTCTTCCATCTCATCATCATCGTCATCGTCGTCGTCATCGCCCCTGCTTCCTCCACTGCCTCTACCCATGCCAGGTGTCGGTGGAGCTGGCGACATACTCGGCGGCGGTGTTGGTGTTACAGGTGGCGTCGGCGTAGGGTCAGGCGGTGGTGTTGTGGTGGTGGGACAGAATTGCGTGTAAGTCGTTGGAGATAGCGACCATTGCCCGGCGGCGGTTAAGTCATTTGGACCGCGATTATTGGTGGTAGAATGACAGGCCGAACAGGAGCCCACGTCAGGTGATGTAGGATTAGGCGCGCATGCCGCAGCAACTGCTGAAGCAATAGCACTGGTCGCAAAACTTTGCGTGGGCAGAAAAAGAAAAATCAAGATTACCAGAATAATTGATAGCTTTATGCGAGTCGCACGATAGCAAAAACGATCACAACAGTTACTGCTCATACTGCCCATTTAAAGCCCCCTTATGCCTTCTAGCAATCTGAAACATCACTAAAGATGACCCATATTTCTTTATCATTTAGTAGTGCTACTTGATTCCCAAGTATACATGGAAACGGGAAATGCCCACAAACTGCTAAGTAGCCGTTCGATTACTACGTAGGAAGAAATAGGAAAAATTCCCAAACTAACTGACAAGCCCTGTCACCCTTAGCACTTCACGAGATATTACGCCCCTTTTAAATATCAAATACGCGCTTGTATCTCGTGTGTCACCATCGCCTATTAAAACACGATTTAAGCGAAGTTTAACAGCATTCAATGACAAAACAATAACAAGCTTGCGATGACGCTAGCGAAACTTTTTATCGAAAAAAACCTCACAAAAACCACGCAGAATTACATTTAAGTCCTAACATCTAATTTGCCAATGCTCCTCCACCTGGCTGTTATTGTTCCTCAGAAGTTAACGTTGAGTGAATAAGGGTAAATGCAATTAAACGTACCCCAGTAGAAGTAAACAAAAAACAGTCACAAGCTATTAATCACCCAGTATTGAACGCAAACGGCCAAGACTACCTGACGCTCCGGCGGGTGCCGGCGCAGTCATGTCATCATCGTCATCATCCATTTCGTCATCATCGTCGTCATCCATTTCGGCCCCGGATCCCATACCCATACCTGTTCCCGGCGTGCTGTTTCCCGGTCCACCTGGGGGTGGTGTTGGCGTCGCTGGAGGTGTCGTTGTTGGCGGCGGTGTTTGATTCGCGTTGGGACAGAAAAATGCGTAATTCCCCGACAATGCTGCCATGCCCGCAGCATTCAGATCGTTAGGGCCGCGATTGTTGGTCGTGGTATGACAGGATGAACAGGATCCCACATCTGGCACTGTGGGTTGCGGGGCACAAAATCCCATCACGGTGTTTGCAATACCCGACGTTGCAAATGCTGAATCTACCGGAATCAAAAGAAAACTCGTTACTACAACGAATAATTTAAATCTGCTTGTTTTAAAGAAAATAGATGAGAAAGTAACGTGATAAGCTTCCATACTTAACCCCCGTTTGTTTTATGCTCTGATCGGCTTCCACTAAACAAAAACAATGCGTTTGCATAAAAGCGATCCCGTACAATCCGCCCTGATCGTACATTGGTTTTTTAATAAAACTGCTGCGATCTAAACGCACCGCTAATTAATGGTGTAACAACAACTAAGAAATACTACGCTAAGATTACCGCCTGAATACTACATAGATAATGCTTGATGAAGCTTTGACGCGATTTGAAGGCAAAAAACTATACCGCAATTAATTTGGCAATGTAACCGCGGTAATGGCGAATTTTTCAAATTTCAGTTAAGGACTACATACACCAGATAATTTCCATAAAAGAGGCCACACAATTAACACGCTTACTGTATAATCCTGTCCACAGTCTGGCGATTCTCTCTTGCCTGCATTACAGAAACGTCTTACTCTTTGTCTCCGAATTGTTTGAATATAATAAAAAACGAGTCATGAACGAGAAAATTATGGAACAAGCCCTTTTCAATATGATTGAACAGCAAATTCGGCCTGCAGAAGTACTTGATGCGACTGTGCTGAATATCATTTCCGAAATACCACGAGAGTATTTCGTACCTTCTGAATACAGACAGTTAGCTTATTCTGATACCAATATTACATTGGCTAACGGTCAGGTCATGATGAGCCCGATCCAGGAAGCGCGCCTGCTACAGGCATTAAATATTCAGCCGACGGACGAAATCCTTGAAATAGGTACCGGATCTGGTTATCTGACAGCCCTGCTCGCAAAGCTCGGCAAACAAGTAACTTCCATTGAAATTGATCAGCAATTATCCAGCGACGCTGCCCAGAAATTACGCCAGCACGACATCACCAATGTCACTCTGGAAGTTGGCGACGCATCCAGAGGCTGGTCGCAGAAAGCACCCTACGATGTTATTGCTGTCACGGGATCTTTACCCATCATGTGTGATGATCTAAAACAACAGCTTAAAAAAGGCGGTAAACTGTTCGTGATAGTGGGAAGCGATCCGGCCATGTCTGCCACACTGATTACACGTGTGGATGAAAACCAGTGGTCGGAAGAAATACTCTTTGAAACGGTCATTCCCCCTTTGGATAACGCGGAAAAACCATCACAATTTGTTTTTTAACGACATTGTGTTTTAACGACGGGCATATTACCATTTCCTAATATTCTCTGGACAGGTGTTAGTACACAATGGTGATGCCATGCAAAGTATTACAGTCAGTCAGCTCAAAGAACGCCTCGACCAGCGTGAAGAAAAACCTCTACTGCTGGACGTACGCGAACCATGGGAATTTGCTATTTGCCATATCGATGGTTCCCGTTTATTACCCATGAGGGAAATTCCAAATGCCGTTGATGACCTGGATAATGAACAGGAAATTGTCGTTATCTGTCATACCGGGGTTCGCAGTTTACAGGTTTGCTATTACTTGCAGCATGAAGGCTTTACCAAAGTCATGAATTTAACCGGCGGCGTGCATGCGTGGGCAACCACTATAGATTCACAAATGCCAACCTATTAAATAACCCAAAGAAGAAATTGATTGCTATGAAAACTACTCAATCCTTTATCATCAGTGCAGTGGTTCTGTTGTTCAGTCATTCTATAGCGCAGGCCGAAGACCTGCAGGAAATATATAAGCTGGCACTGGAATTTGATCCAACGATTCGAGCAGCAGTAGCCTCACGAGATGCGGCGTATGAAACCGTCAAGGTAAGCCGTGGCGCCTTTATGCCGCAAATTAATCTTCGCGCGGATTATACTCAGTCATCCAGCACAAGTAATATTACAAAGTCAACTCGACCACCACCCAATGACATCACTGGTAGATTTGAAACCGACAATTCATCTGTCGGCTACGATGTTAGTCTCAGCCAGATGCTTTATCAAAAGGGTGACATCGAATTCCACAGACAGAATAAAAACTTTGTCCAGCAATCAGAAGCGGATTTTAAAACTGCAGAACAGGATCTAATCATTCGTGTGGCAACCCAGTATTTTCGTGTATTGGGTGCGTTGGATAACCTGGATTTCTCCAAGGCAGAAATGGAATCCAACGAACGTCAACTGGAACAGATCAAACAGCGTTTCGATGTTGGGCTGGTCGCCATCACTGATGTTCATGAAGCTCAGGCGCGTTATGACCTGTCTCGTTCGCAGTTTATCGAGGCTGAAAATATCCTGGACAACGAGGCAGAAGCACTGCGAAGAATCACCGGACGCTATCATAAGCATCTGGCGCCATTACAGGAAAAAACACCACTGGATCCCCCTGATCCCAATGATATTGAACATTGGACCCAGGTGGCACTGGAACAAAATCCAGGTCTAATAGCAACGAAATTTTTTGTTGAACAGGCACAGGATCAAGTGAGCATCCAGAGAGCCTCGCATTATCCCTCACTGGATTTAGTAGCAAGGTATGGTTATTCTGAAGATGATTTTGGCGACTATGACAGTTCAGCTGTGGGTGTCCAGTTCAACATGAACCTGTTTGCCGGTGGCGCCATCAGTGCCAGCGTGCGCGGGGCTCAACAAAACCTCACCCGCGCCATGCAGATCCTGGAAGAATCAGGTCGCGCCACGCAAGAAAATGTTCGTAGTGCATTTCTGGGTGTGAAATCTGCCATCAGCCAGGTCCTCGCTCTCAAGCAGGCAGTGATATCCTCACAAAGCCGATTGAAAGCGACGGAAGCAGGATTTGATGTAGGTACTCGTACCACCGTTGATGTCCTGAACGCTCGTAGTGAATTATTTGATTCCGAACGACTGCATGCACGTGCACGCTATGACTATATTTTACAAAACTTGCGCTTAAAACAGGCGGCGGGCATGTTAAATGCGCAGGATGTCGCAGATGCAAACAATCTTCTGCAACAATAAGCCATTTTATCGTTAAGTCATGACAGGCAATGGAAACAGGCTGCTCGCTGATGCACGTCACAGCCAGCTGCTTGTCATTGATATACAAACACGCCTGGTCAAGGTAATGAGCGAGCGTGACAGTCTGCTGCGAAATTGTGAGACGCTCATCACGGCCGCTAAAACTTTATCCGTCCCGGTCACCGTCACCGAGCAATACCCGAAAGCCCTGGGCAATACCGAAGCTGTTCTTTCCGATGCGTTACCTCCGCAGACTACACCCATCGAGAAAACCTGTTTTTCAAGCTGCGCCGCCCAGGATTTCGATAATAACTTTACCTACGGTGACAAATCGCAAGCGATCCTGTGTGGTATTGAATCTCATGTCTGTGTTCTACAGACCGCCATGGACTTGCTCAGCAAAAACCAGCAGGTATTTGTTGTTGCTGATGCTGTTGCTTCAAGATCCAGAGATAATAAAAGCATTGCCCTCAACAGAATGCAGCAAGCAGGCGCCATTATAACAAGCACCGAATCGGTTTTATTTGAATGGATGAAAGATGCGAAACATGAACATTTCAAAACTATCAGCGCACTAATTCGCTAAATTTTTTCTTGCTTCGTCGTCTTATAGTAAAATGTAACCTTTCTACGCTCACCCCTAATTTGCGCACAGTGAACACAAAAAAAGAAAAATCAATTTTTCAGCTTGCCTTAATGCCGCGTTATTGGCCAGCAGCGACCGGAGTACTTTTTTTACGAGCGCTGGCAATGTTGCCCATGCGAGTACAATACGTCATTGGCAAATGGGGAGGTCGAACTTTCTATTATCTCGGTAAGCGCCGCCGCCATATTGCGGAAGTCAACGTTAATCTATGCTTCCCGCACCTGGATCGAAAACAAAAGCAACAGATTGTGCGTGGTGCTTTTGAATCGGTCGGGATTTCTACTCTGGAAA
>NZ_CDLKIE010000112.1:0-10488 GCF_975902315.1 Kaarinaea lacus
TATTTTAGTCAAGTATTATTGGGAAGGGTTCAATCTTTTTTAGAGCCTGAATTTTCGTCCAATTTTTGCTCTGCCAAAGGACCGATCTCACATGGCCCAAGTTCAGGCAAATCAACGTCGGCAAACTCAGTATTCATACTCTTTATTGCTTCGCACATTTTTTCCACTTTGGCATCCATTGCGTGAGAATGATCAAGAATACAATTAATTGCATGCGCAACGGGATCTGGGGCATCGCGGGTTACGCCATAAGCATCAAAACCCATCTTCTGCGCCATGGCATGACGTCGCTTTTCCTGGTCTCTGGTTTGCTGATTAGCGCTCACCGCGCGTCCTGGCACGCCAACGACGGTCGCCGATTCAGGTACTTCTTTCACGACAACTGAGTTAGAGCCAATCCTGGCGCCGTCCCCTATTTTTATGGGGCCTAGCACCTTGGCACCCGCTCCCACGACCACGTCATTACCCAGCGTCGGATGGCGCTTGCCTTTCTCCCAGCTGGTACCGCCAAGTGTGACTCCATGGTAAAGGGTACAGTCGTCACCAATCTCTGCAGTCTCCCCGATGACCACCCCCATCCCGTGATCAATAAAAAACCGTCGCCCAATGACAGCCCCAGGATGAATTTCTATTCCGGTAATCCAGCGAGCGAGCGTTGACAATAGCCTCGCCAGCCACTTGAATCCCATATTCCACAATTTGTGACTCAGGCGATGAAATAACACTGCATGCACTCCAGGGTACGTCGTTAATACCTCGAAAAACGTGCGTGCTGCGGGGTCACGGTCAAATACGCATTCGATATCTTCTTTTAAATGGCTAAACATAAGCGTCTCTTATTCTAGTTGATGGCTCGGATCACCTGGGTCTAAACACAATATCTAAAAATTCAACCGCTTCTGAACTGTAGTCAAGATACCGCGCAATATATTCAATTCCACACGATCAAGCCGAGCCCGGTTAAATAGCCTGCGCAAACGTCTCATCATTTTTCGCGGATGTTCTGTCTGTAAAAATCCTACCTGTGTCAGTGCTGTATATAAATGCTCATAAAAGCGTTCCATATCTTCAGCCGTAGCGAAGGGCTCTCCATCGAGGGACAAATTTTCCGGTTCTGTTAGTGGTTTTTGTACATTGGACTGTAAATTATGCCAATGCTGGTGAATTTCGTAGGCTAACACTTGAACAGCAGCCGCGATATTCAAAGAACTATATTCCGGATTACTGGGAATATTCAGCAGGTAATGGCACCGCTCAAGCTCGTCGTTGGTAAGCCCTGAATGTTCACGTCCAAAAACCACGGCTATTTTCGTCCCAGGTGGCTGTGAATAAACTTTATCCACGAATTCCGCAGGCTCGACCTGGGGCCAACTTAATTTGCGTAATCTAGCGCTCGCACCAAATACCAGGTCTGCGTCGCCCAAACCCTCTTCAAGCGTCGGGCAAACTTGAGCAGCATTTAACACATCATCAGCACCCGAAGCCCGCGCAGTGGCCTGGGCATGCGGATATTGCACGGGATCAACCAGAACTAATTGATCCAGACACATGTTTTTCATGGCTCGCGCGACGCCGCCTATGTTGCCGGGATGTGACGTGTTAACAAGCACAAAGCGAATGTCAGGGAATTGATTTTTCATTGATTGTGGTTTTATTAATTATAGGAGAGCCGTAACCCGATAGAACCGTGATAACCCCATTCCTTCTACATTGGGGTTTGTTCGCAATTTTTCCATAAATTTGCTACATTGCACGCGCATATTGTAACCGAATCCCTGATCTTTAATAACTTAAACGTGTAATCCGTACTCATGCATCCGACGCTTAACATCGCGGTTCGCGCCGCTCGCAACGCCGGCAATATTATTGTTCGCGCCCTGGAACATATTGACCGACTAAATGTAAAAACCAAGTCTGAAAACGATTTTGTAACGGAAGTCGATAAAGCGGCTGAACAGGAAATCATTCGTACCATCCGCAAGGCATACCCCGGTCACAGTATTCTCGCCGAGGAAAGTGGATCCACACCCGGCGACGATTATATCTGGATTATTGACCCACTTGATGGAACGACGAATTATTTACACGGTTTTCCTCAATTTGCGGTGTCCATTGCCTTAAAACATAAAAACGTACTGGAACAGGCGGTCGTCTACGATCCTTTACGCCAGGAACTATTTACCGCGTCGCGCGGACGTGGCGCACAACTTAATGACCGTCGAATTCGTGTTAGCTCAAGAACCAGTCTTGATGGCTCCCTGTTAGGCACAGGATTTCCTTTCAAACAACAACAGCACCTTGATGCCTATCTCAATACATTCAAAGCACTGTTCCCCATGACAGCTGGAATACGCCGACCCGGATCTGCAGCCCTAGATCTCGCTTATGTGGCTTCGGGCCGACTAGATGGATTTTGGGAAATTGGCTTACACCCCTGGGATATGGCAGCTGGCGTGTTACTCATCGAAGAAGCAGGCGGCTTTGTATGTGACTTTAGCGGTGGCAAGGAGTACCTGGAGACCGGTAACGTGGTCGCAGCCAACCCCAAGCTTATGAAGGTTATGTTAGAGAAAATTCAGCCCCATCTAACACCAGAATTACAGAAATAATAACTTTTCAATAAGTTAGCAAGACTTAAGAAAAAACGTATACTGCCGACAAAATAACTAAGAAGTTCAGCTGTTGACGGTATACCGGTATGGCGAAAAAACGCAGTAACTTATTGAAGAAAAAGAAGTTGTTGGAAAGCAAAATCAGCAACGGTCTCACTAACCTGGAAGAGTTTACACGCACCATGTCAGATAACATCGACTTTAATAGTTTTGATATTCTTTCAATTACACGCACCGACGCTGAACAATCCTACACTCGTCAATACGCCCATCGCAAAGTCGACACCCAGGCATACCGCATTTTCGCTGACGCCATTAAAGCGGTACCCCTGCATTTGTTTAAATACAAGCTCAATTAGCCAGCTGAAGAACATCTGCAAAATCAATAACTACCTAAATCCTGGCTAGCCATATTCCTTTCAGCCAATTATTTGATACACTGGTTACAGGCATTGTGACTGTAGTGTTGTATTTTGGCTCCCCAATCTAATCCTCAGTGCACGCATAGAGCTGTAGAAATGTACCGCAGCCAACAAATAGACTTCGACCTCTGCGTCATACTTCGGTGAGAATATAAAGAGCGATTGCTATGGATTTATTATCAAAATTACTCAAAGAAATGATCAACAACAGGGCTTCCGATTTATTTTTGAGTACCGGCTCGGCTCCTATCTTTCGCATTAATGGAAAACTACGCCCAGTAAATATTCCACCGTTGGCTTCCGGTCGAACGGAGCAGATGGCCCAACTGATCATGCAAAAAGATCAAATTGCATCTTTTGATGAGAATCCCGAAGCCAATATTGGATGCACGATCCCAGGTATTGGTCGTTTTCGTTTTAATGTCTTTAAACAGCGTAATGAAATTGCCATGGTGGTAAGAGCCGTACCATCCAGCGTACCGGATTTCGAAACCCTGGGTATACCGTCAATGCTTCGCGATATCGTGATGATGAGACGCGGCCTGGTACTGGTGGTGGGACCATCCGGGGCCGGAAAATCCACTACTCTGGCTTCAATGATTGATTATAGAAACCAGAACGACATCAGCCACATCATTACTATTGAAGATCCCATCGAGTATGTCATCGAACACAAAAAATCCATCGTTAATCAGCGCGAACTTGGCGTTGACACCAATTCCTACCACAATGCGCTAATCAACGCATTACGTCAGTCACCGGATGTGATTATGGTGGGAGAAATAAGGAACCGGGAAATGATGGAAAACGTACTCGAGTTTTCTGACACCGGGCATCTGTGTTTGGCAACACTGCACTCTAATAATGCAGCCCAGGCCTTCGATCGTATCGTCCACATGTTCCCGAAAGATAAACATGAACAACTATGCATTGGCCTTTCCCATAATGTAAAGGCGGTGGTATCCCAAATATTGGTGCCGACGGTTGACAACAAACGCACCGTGGCCACTGAACTATTAACCAACACACCACGCATTTCTGACCTGATCGCACGCGGCCAGTTTGGTGACCTGCATGACGTATTGGAAAAAGACACCAATTCCGGTATGTGTAGCATGGACCAATCCCTGTATCATCTGTTCTGTAATGGTAGAATTACAGAAGACACAGCACTGTCCTATGCGAACTCCGTGAGCAATATGCGGCTGCAAATACGGCTCTCGGGACAAGGCTCCAAAAACAAGAAGAAACCCAAACCCGCTAATGTGCAGGATTCAACTGCCACAGCTGGTAACTAACCAACAAATCCAAGCAAAGTTATGAATGAAACTCGATTACCTCTCATCATCGAACCAGATCAATTGGAGTCGATTTTAAAAACACCCGGCATTATCGTCATAGATCTATGCAAGCCGGAAACCTATATCCAGGCTCATGTACCTGGCGCAATTCACCTGGACTACAAACAGATTATTACCGCCAACCCGCCGGTCATGGGTTTAGTTCCAGATACGGAGCATCTCAGCGCTTTATTGTCACAATGCGGCGTCACCAGGGAATCCCATATCATCGCTTATGATGACGAAGGCGGCGGTAAAGCGGCGCGTTTACTCTACACACTGGATATCATCGGTCACGATAACTACTCCCTGCTAAATGGGGGATTGCATGCCTGGTCCAGCGAAGGGCATCCGCTGGAGTCTACTGCCAACACCCTGCCGGCCAGCAATTATCAGGCGGATTATCTCGAAAAACCCGTGGCAACCAGGCAACTGATACTCGACCACCTTAAAGATCATTCTATCCAGCTGGTGGACGCACGTTCTAGCGCCGAATTCTCAGGTGCTAAAAAATTTGCTGAAAAAGGCGGACACATACCCGGCGCAATCAATATGGACTGGCTGGAACTCATGGACCAGAAAAATAACTTGCGCCTGAAAAGTGATGAAGAACTAAATAAATTGCTGAAGGAGCGAAACATCGCAGCAGAGAAAACCACTATTGTATATTGCCAGACCCATCACCGGTCTGCGTTGACGTATATTGCATTAAAGCACCTTGGTTTTAGCGATATTAAGGGTTACCCTGGCTCATGGTCGGAATGGGGTAACAGCACTGATACGCCTGTCGAAGCTTAAACGGCAGCAATAAACTTTAAATGCCACACAATTCGACATGCAGGTTTGCACCCACATAAAATCTATCAAGCAAAAAACACCAAGTGTTAAATTATTCACTCTGGAATATGACCATCAGGAGTTCAGGTTTCATCCGGGTCAGTGGGTGGATATACACTTAACCATTGATGATGAGACGCATAACTGTGGCTATTCCATCACATCCACACCCTCTGACGACAAAACAATAGAAGTTGCCGTCAAACTCGCGCCAGAGTTAAAGCTGACCGAACACTTGCACAAAAATAGCCATACAGGGGATGAAGTTTACATTTCAAATGCACAGGGCGATGTTTTTCTGCCAGACGATATTAGCGGCCCCTATGTATTTATTGCTGGCGGCGTCGGGATCACTCCGCTATACAGCATGATCCAGCATATCAATTCCGTACAACCTGCCACACCGGTAACATTAATATACAGCATTACCACCCCTGAAGAATTTTTATTTGAAGAAGAGCTCAGAGAACTCGCAGCGGGTAATCCGAATTTTCGTATCTTCGCGACCGTCACCAGAGCAAAAAAACATAAGGAAAAATTTAGCGGTCGAATCAACTCGGAAATGTTACGCGCTATGGAGTTACCAGCAAGCGCTAATTATTACTTATGCGGACCACCACAGATGGTCGATGATGTAGTAGACATATTAAAGAGACTCCAAAATGAATTAGGCATCACTGAATGCAACATTCATTATGATAAGTGGTGGTCATAATCAATATTTACAACTAGTTGGCTTGAGTTAACTTAACATAGGCCTGATATCGGTCACGGATTTCCCTCACGTATTTTACCGGTTCGCTGCCTCGCACATAACCGTGTTTGGCTTTCTTGGAATATTTACGTTTGGATAGCAATAACATTGCACTCTCGACATTACCGAACCACCGGTTTGATTCCCATCCCTTTTGGCGGGCTAATGTTCTCGCATCATGCACATGCCCTGCGCCTGCATTGTATGCGGCCAAAGTAAACCACATGCGGTCTTTTACCGGTAACTCGGCTTCGAAACGGTCTCGCAACCAGTCCAGGTATTTCACACCCGCTTCAACAGATTGTTTTGGATTTTTAATATCTTTAACGCCCAACTGTTTTGCGGTTCGTGGCATAACCTGCATTAAGCCCCGTGCGCCTGCCCAGGATTTTGCATTGGGATCAAAACGGCTTTCCTGATACATTTGCGCCACTATCATTCGCCAGTCAAAATGATATTGGCTAGCATATTCTTTAGCAAAATCGTCGTATGGTGATAGTGCATTATTGTCACCGCGATCAACACGCTGTTCCAGACGCTTTTTGATGGTTTTTGGTTTCTCAAAGTATTTCCTGCGGGTGATATTATAAAATTCCCCACGATATTCCTTGCGAATGTAATTATTGATCTCTTCCAGTAATTTGGGCGTATCTTCTCTTACCACCCAACCATGATCCCTTTCTTCACCCAGGTTTAATATGCTTTTTACGTCGTCTCGCCACGTCAATTCGATATCTAATATATTACTATCAGCAATAGTAAGATCGTACCCGCCCGTTGCTACATTTGCGATTATTTCTTCGGTTTCCTCAACTTCCGGTACTGTTTTTATTTTCACTCCTATACCATCATTTTTGTTCAACGCTGACAAAGTTCGCCAGTAGGAACTACTTTTACGTACATGAAAACTTCTGCCTTTAAGCCCCTTAATGTCTTCCACTTCTTCTTCTACAGTGCGGCCAACAACTAATTCATAGACCTTGTCATAGGGACGAGAATAGCGCAGCGGGGATTCATCAATATTTTTTGGTATGGTTATTGAGGCGGCAATCATGTCACCCTTCCCTTCCAGCAACCAATGCGTTAACGCTTCTCTAGATGGCGCGACAATCATTTCGAGCCTAACTCCCAAACGCCTGGCAAAACGCCTGACAAGTTCATATTCAAATCCCATTAATTCACCACGCCACAGAAAATAAGTTGCCGCATTGTTTCGAGTCAATACACGTAGGACTTTGCGTTTCTTTATTTCCGCCAGATCCGCCTTGTAGGCGAGATGATGTTTTGTGGTGAGATTTTCTGCTGTTATAAAATTATTGATTTGCTGTAACAGTTGGCTGGCATCCGACCTCACAGCCCAGGCAACAGGTCGTTCTTTAGATACATCAAAGGCTACTTTTAATTGTGGTTGGACAGGTAATATTGCATTTATTAAATTACTGTCTGCTACCGTCACGTCAAACTCGTTGTTTGCAACACCATCGAGAATCTCAATAATAGAACGTGACGCCGGTACTTCCTCCAGGTTAATTTTCGGATATTTTTTTGCCAGTTTATTCACGGTCCCCCAATATGAGCTGGCTTTTAATAATGCAACATTACGCCCCTGCAATTCTTTTACCGATTTTATGTTGTCATCAGAGCGCGCCACGAGTTGCTCGGTCACGATGGTTACGGGTACAGAAAAAGCCACCTGTTCTTTTCGTTCTTTAGTAATCGTTAAATTAGCGGCTACGATATCGCCCTTGCCAGCTACTAGCATTGGCAGCAATTCATCAAAGTTCTCCACGTAGATCCATTCCGGTTCCAGTCCTGCTTGCTCTGCAAAACGGGCGATTAACTCCGTTTCGAAATGAACAGGCAAACCTTGTCGAGGCAGATAGGGAACTTCAATACTGACATCTGATAACAGGACGCGTAATTTTTTACGCTTCTGCAGAGCTGGCAAATCTCCTAATTCAACATAGTTCTCAAACGATTTATCAGGTGCGGGGGTGTTTGCTTCTGTAATGTCATCATCGGAAGAGCCACAAGCAACTAAAAATGCAACACATATCGATAACAAAGATGCCTGAACAAACTTAAAGAAACAACAATCTGTTACGTTATTACTCATAGACTGAAACTTCATGGTGATGTTGGATGTTTTAGGGATTTATTGAGATTCATATAAATATGAAATTATTATCCATTCAGTTGCATATGTTTACTACCAAGTTTAAGTACAATACCTGGAAATCAACAAGCTGGTTAGAGAATACCATAAACAATTGGCCAGGCTATTCTAAAAAAGTTGTCATGCGATGCCGCCTATTCCTGTACGATTTTTCATCAGCACATGCCTGGTGAACATCAACTCCCGGGTACAGACATTAACAAACCAGGACTGACGTTAGCCCCGAACGATCCTCCCAGTTTATGCCAGCCAGTGTGCCTTAAAATTAATTGATTGGAAGCAAGTGCATCGGCGATTCTTAGTAGCGTTTCTGCAATACTAGCATCAGTGTATCGCCCTACGATGACAATCCAGATTCCTGGACAAACGTTTAAACCATCAAATAACTGACTTTTTCGCGAACCAGCAGTACCAGTTTAGAGGCGTGCTGTAAATATTGTCAGGAATAATCTGAGCACTGGAAACTTACCTAACAGTCCATCGACACAACCCATCGATACACCTCTCATCGACACACCGGGACACATCCATTAAAACTCGGCTGAAATTACTACGACGCCCAACAAAACTGTCAATAATTTTTACAGAATCCTGGGCAAAGTTGCTAAGCGCTGTGTTTTCATTGAATACGAGTAACAAAAATGATTCTTTATTGCTCATTAATAAAAATTAAATCGATAAATTATCCTATGCAATCATTCCTGCAACATCGTTCACTACGTAAACTGTCGGTGTAGTTTACAACGAAGCCCATTGATATCAGGCTCCCTGAATAAAGCATTGTATATACAGCAAGTTAATTACTTGGCATTAGCTATGCTTGTCAGTAAACAAATGTAACTCAATGGTTTATATAACTAAATTACTTGGTTTTTGATTTAAAAATTTAAAAGCGATTCATAATAAAAAAGCGTAGTCATAGGAAAAAGCCTCATCAGTACAACCGAACTATTACTTTGAAGTTATATACTTAATGAAAAGTGGAGAGGCAGGCAATGAAAACGACAATATATTTACCGGGTACTATCTTATTATGTTCGTTCTTTTCCATTAATGTAAACGCACTACCTATCAATCAAGTAGATTACTTTAGTCTTTCCGGTAATGCCCTGATAGATTTTGAAAGTGTTCCCGGTGGTATTGAACCGGGTACTAACTATGATGGAATCATTGATCTTGATGGCGCTTCATTTGCAGAACACTTTAACGGTCAAACGATATCACACAGTGGCAATTCAGATATAATTAGTGGCGCACCCGTAGGCGGTCTAACGCTAGTCGCGGGAGTTCCAAATCAGAACCTGGTTATTGTTGATAGCTCCGTTGATCCAGGTGGTAATGTATTGGCTGGTGTAGGCACGCCTGGTTTTCCCGGTTTTAGTTCCATTGGCGAGGGTGCCATAGCAATTTTATTCGACAAAGATCAATCGGAGTTTGGCTTCCAGTCTGTTGGCGGTAATCTTGGCAGTGCAACATTTGAATTTTGGGCAAGAGATGGATCGTTAATTGATACAATTATTCCCGTAGACCTTGGTGTGGATTTTTTTGGTTTTTCCCGGGAAGATAACATGAAAGATATTGCCGGAATTTCAATTTGGAACACCGATCCTGGCGGTATAGCTTTTAATGATATTATCTTTGACGTACCTGGCGACACGCAGATTCCTGAACCCGGAACAACAACGTTACTCGCTCTTGGGTTACTGGGTATAGGCTTTGCCAGTAGAAGAAAACGAAATCCTTAAAATACTTTAAAATTTGTAACGATGTTAGCCACCAAAGCCCCGCTAAATGCGGGGCTAATTGTTTCAGAAAAGCCCGTGCTAAAACGAATGATGGGAAAATACCTTGTAATCAGACGAGTTTGACTTCGCACTCTGTGTCTAATAGATACATGACCGGATTGGAATATAAATTTCGAATATTGTAATATCAACCTGAATAAATCGCTCATCATTATATCTAACCATCGAGCATTCTCATCCATAACTTGTTGATTAAATCGTGCATTCACTAGACGTCACTGAACAGAATTTTCAATCCGAAGTCATCGAAAAGTCCAATCAAGTACCAGTGGTTATTGATTTTTGGGCACCGTGGTGTGGACCCTGCCAAACTTTAAAACCTATCCTGGAAAAATTGGCGGAAGAATATCAAGGTAAGTTTGTACTTGCCAAAGTCAATTCGGATGAAAACCAGACCTTATCGGCACAATTCGGCGTGCGCGGTATTCCAAGCGTCAAAGCAGTTTATAATGGCAAAATTGTCAATGAATTTTCCGGGGCATTACCCGAATCTGCTGTTCGCGAATTTCTCGACACTATTATTCCTAATGAAAGCGAAATCA